>NZ_JBJMQP010000224.1:0-3585 GCF_045802625.1 Hyalangium sp.
ATCAAGCGCAAGCTGTCGGTGGGCGACAAGATGGCCGGCCGCCACGGCAACAAGGGCGTCGTCTCCCGCATCCTCCCCGAGGAGGACATGCCGTACCTCGAGGACGGGCGGCCGGTGGACATCGTGCTCAACCCGCTGGGCGTGCCCTCGCGCATGAACATCGGGCAGATCCTCGAGACGCACCTGGGCTGGGCCGCCAAGGGCGTGGGCGAGCAGCTGCAGCGCTACGTCGACGAGAACTACAGCGGCGAGAACCTCAAGAAGCAGCTGAAGACCGTGTACGACGACAAGGCCTTCGGCGACTTCGTGGACGGCCTGTCCGACGACGAGGTCAAGAGCCTGTGCTACCGCCTGAAGAAGGGCATCCATGTCGCCACGCCGGTGTTCGACGGCGCGCGCGAGACGGAGATCCACTCGCTCTTCGACGAGGCCCGTCTGCCGCGTTCCGGCCAGATGGTGCTCTTCGACGGCCGCACCGGTGAGCCGTTCGACCAGAACGTCACCGTGGGCGTGATGTACATGCTCAAGCTGCACCACCTGGTGGACGAGAAGATCCACGCCCGCTCCATCGGGCCCTACTCGCTCGTCACGCAGCAGCCCCTGGGCGGCAAGGCCCAGTTCGGCGGCCAGCGACTGGGAGAGATGGAAGTGTGGGCGATGGAGGCCTACGGCGCCGCGTACACGCTCCAGGAGTTCCTCACCGTCAAGTCCGACGACGTGGTGGGCCGCACGCGCATGTACGAGGCGATCGTCAAGGGCGACAACGTCCTCGAGTCCGGCCTGCCCGAGTCGTTCAACGTGCTCCTCAAGGAGCTCCAGTCGCTCGCGCTCGACGTCGAGCTCCTGGAGAGCGCTCCGCCCGAGCGCCAGCGCTCCTTCTCGGGAGACTTCGGTGGTGGCGATGGCGAGGACCGCGTGAAGACCGGTACCGAGGCCTAGTCCAGCGTGCCTGACCCCCCGGCGCCCGCTCCCTCAGCGGGCGGGCGCTGGCGGCCAGGCGAAACGAATTCGCGCTCACGCGCTCAGAAGAAATTCGGAGGCACCGTGAAGGACATTTTCAACTTCTTCGAGAAGCCGAAGGATCCGCTCTCGTTCAACGCCATCCGCATCGCGCTGGCGTCGCCGGACAAGATCCGGCAGTGGTCGCACGGCGAGGTCAAGAAGCCGGAGACGATCAACTACCGCACCTTCAAGCCGGAGCGGGACGGCCTGTTCTGCGCCCGCATCTTCGGCCCGGTGAAGGACTACGAGTGCAACTGCGGCAAGTACAAGCGCATGAAGCACCGCGGCGTGGTGTGCGAGAAGTGCGGCGTGGAGGTGATCCAGTCCAAGGTGCGCCGTGAGCGCCTGGGCCACATCACGCTCGCGACCCCCGTCGCGCACATCTGGTTCCTCAAGTCGCTCCCCAGCCGTCTGGGAAACCTGCTCGACATCACGCTCAAGGAGCTCGAGAAGGTCCTGTACTGCGAGAGCTACATCATCATCGACCCCAAGGCGACGCCGCTGCAGAAGGGCGAGCTCGTCAGCGAGGAGAAGCTCCACCGGCTCTACGAGGAGCACGGTGAGGACTCCTTCTCCGCGGGCATGGGCGGCGAGGCCGTCCGCGAGATGCTGAAGTCCCTGGACGTCAATCGCCTGTCCGAGGACCTGCGCCGCGACATGCGCGAGACCAACTCGGAGGCCAAGAAGAAGAAGTACGCCAAGCGCCTCAAGGTCGCCGAGGCCTTCCGCCAGTCCGGCAACAAGCCGGAGTGGATGATGCTCGACGTCATCCCGGTCATCCCGCCCGACCTCCGTCCCCTGGTTCCCCTGGACGGTGGCCGCTTCGCGACCTCGGACCTCAACGACCTGTACCGCCGCGTCATCAACCGCAACAACCGCCTCAAGCGGCTCCAGGAGCTCAACGCTCCGGACATCATCATCCGCAACGAGAAGCGGATGCTGCAGGAGGCCGTGGACGCGCTGTTCGACAACGGCCGCCGCGGCAAGACGATCACCGGCCCCAACAAGCGGCCGCTGAAGTCCCTCTCCGACATGCTCAAGGGCAAGCAGGGCCGGTTCCGTCAGAACCTGCTCGGCAAGCGCGTGGACTACTCCGGTCGCTCGGTGATCGTGGTGGACCCGGAGCTCAAGCTGCACCAGTGCGGCCTGCCGAAGATCATGGCGCTCGAGCTCTACAAGCCCTTCATCTACAACAAGCTCGAGGAGAAGGGGTACGTCACCACCATCAAGAGCGCCAAGAAGATGGTGGAGAAGGAGCGTCCCGAGGTCTGGGACATCCTCGAGGACGTCATCCGTGAGCACCCGGTCCTCCTGAACCGCGCGCCCACGCTGCACCGCCTCGGCATGCAGGCCTTCGAGCCCGTGCTCATCGAGGGCAAGGCCATCCAGCTGCACCCGCTGGTGTGCGCCGCCTTCAACGCGGACTTCGACGGTGACCAGATGGCCGTCCACGTGCCGCTCTCCATCGAGGCTCAGATGGAGGCCCGCGTGCTGATGATGTCCACCAACAACATCCTCAGCCCCGCCAACGGCAAGCCCATCATCGTCCCCACGCAGGACATGGTGCTCGGCATCTACTACATGACCCGCGCCCGCGAGTTCGCTCACGGCGAGGGCCGCGTCTTCGCCTCCCCGGACGAGGTGCGCGCCGCGTACGACCATGGCGAGGTCCACCTCCAGGCCAAGGTCGTCTGCCGCATCGACGGCAAGCGCAAGGAGACCACCGTCGGCCGCGTCATGCTCTGGGACATCGTGCCGCGCAAGGTGGGTTTCGACGCCATCAACAAGGTGCTCGACAAGAAGTCGCTCGGCGCCCTCATCGACCTCTGCTACCGCCTCACCGGCGAGAAGGAGACGGTGCTGCTGGCCGACCGCATCCGGTCGCTCGGCTACACCCACGCCACCCGCGCCGGCATCTCCATCGCGCTCAAGGACATGATCATCCCTGCCAAGAAGCAGGAGTTCCTGGACTTCGCGCGCAAGGAGGTGGCGGAGATCGAGAACCAGTACCTCGAGGGTCTCATCACCGACGGCGAGCGCTACAACAAGGTCATCGATATCTGGGCGGAGATCACCGAGAAGGTGGCCGCCGAGATGATGCAGCAGATCTCCCAGGACGAGGCCGTGGGCGAGAAGGACGGCAAGCGCGAGGTGCGCAAGCAGCCGTCGTTCAACCCCATCTACATCATGGCCGACTCCGGAGCCCGCGGCAGCGCCCAGCAGATCCGCCAGCTGGCCGGTATGCGCGGCCTGATGGCCAAGCCCTCGGGTGAAATCATCGAGACGCCCATCACGGCCAACTTCCGTGAAGGCCTCTCCGTGCTCCAGTACTTCATCTCCACCCACGGCGCCCGCAAGGGTCTGGCGGACACGGCCCTCAAGACGGCCAACTCCGGCTACCTCACCCGCCGTCTCGTCGACGTGGCCCAGGACGCCATCATCAACGAGTACGACTGCGGCACCATGGACGGCCTCTTCATCGGCGCCCTCGTCGAGGGTGGCGAGATCATCGAGGCGCTCGGTGAGCGCATCCTCGGCCGCGTGGCCCTGGACGACATCCTCGATCCGGTGACGAACGACGTG
>NZ_JBJMQP010000225.1:0-7557 GCF_045802625.1 Hyalangium sp.
ATTCCCCTGGAGCAGGTGCTCCAGCTCGCCGAGGCGCTCACCGCCCAGCTCCCCCTGGTGCTCGACGGCTCGAAGCCGCCGCAGCCGTCCTGATCTCCGCTCCGTGAGTCACGGCCCCGCGGACCCAAAGCACGGGGACGCGGGGCTTTTCTTGGCCATCTCATGCTCGAGCGCGGAACACTCTGCTCCCGGTGAGCCTACGCGCGAGGTAGGCTGCTCACCCGAGCCACTTCATGGAGAGAACGCAGGCACCCCCACGGCCCCTGGCCCTTCTTCCTCCGGGAACCGTCGTGGGCGCCTGGCGGGTGGTGGCCTGGGCCAACCGCGGCGTCAACGGTGCTGTCTACCGGGCCGTGCGCGTGGGGCAGGAGCACGCAGAACCCGTGGCCCTCAAGCTGGCTCTGATGCCGGGAGATCCGCGCTTCGCTCGCGAACTGGTGTTGCTCTCCCGCACGCGCCACCCCAGCGTCCCGCGTCTGGTGGATTCCGGGCAGTGGCAGCATCCCTCCGGTTTCACCCATCCCTACCTCGGGTGTGGAGTGGGTTGATTGCAATTCGGGCTCAGCAAAATCAGGAGGTTGTTCGGAAGGCTCTGGAAACACCTCCGCATTTCCAGGGGGAGACCAGGCAGAGCGGCGAGACGTCGGCTCCGACGCCGCGAAGTCAGGCGCAGCCGGTGGGACCTGGGATGGCACCGCTGAGGCAGTTGACGTACTGGCAGAGTCGCTGACCGGCACTGCCGTCTGCAGAACGTGTGAGGGCACAGGCCGGTGCTGCACCCTGAGCGAGTGCACAGGCCGGTGCCGTCCATGTGGCGGCAGTGGTCGGGTGGCTGTTGTCGTCCCCGAGGGAAGCCCCAGCAGTACCGGGGCTGAGCGAGGGAACGCCGGAACGGACTTGGCACCTACGGTGGGAGTTGCCACCCAGGCCGCGCCGGTTGGAAGGCTTGAGTCCACGTGGCGGGCCGTGGCGCTGCTGTTGGGCCTCACGCTGCTGGAGGCCGCAACCCTCGCCCATGGGGCACGGGAGGCCTGGCGCGAGGCCAGCATTCACCTGCGTCGCGTCCGGGGCTGGCTCGCGCTCGCGCCCTACATTCTCGGGCTCTGGTGGCACCGGCAGCGCTGCCCGAGCTGCGGCAAGCGCCTGGCCTTTCTCAAGGGCGGCCTGTGTGACAGGTGCGCCGCTGCTGCGCTGCCGGCGCTGAGGTTGAAGGCGGCGCAGCTCGACGCGGAAGCCGAGGGCTGGGCGATGGAGGCCGCCGAGGCGAGCCGCCGTGCCTACGAGGCCGAGAGGCGCGCAGCGGCGCACGATCTTGAGCGGGACGAGGCGGCCAGCCGGATGGAGGCGGCAGAGCACCGCGCCCGCGGACTCGCCGCGGAGCTCGAAGAGCAGGCAGGGCGTGTCGAGCAGCTCGAGGCAGCCCTGTTCAGCCAGCGCGCGGTGGCTCTCCAGTGGAAAGGGCTCTTCCTGCGCATGCTCGCGCTCGCGGTCCGGCAGACACTGCTGGCCGCGCGGCGCAGGGACTCCCTCAACGCCATATGCGCGAGGCTGCGCTGGTACCGAACGGAGCTGGGCCGCGAGCAGCAGGCGCGGGCGCGTACCGCCATGCAGCAGGCAGCAGGCGCGGGCGCTGTGCTCGACCGCGAGACGGCTGCACGCATTCTCCGGGCGTACGGTGAGCACGCGGCCCAGGGCTGGAGCAGGGCCAGCGGCGAAGACACCACGCAGGCGCTCAGTCGATTCAACCAAGCCCTGGCCTCGCTGCTGAGCGAACGGGAGGGCACGCCGTGAGCGCCTCTGTGGCAGAGCTCCTCCGCTCAGCCACGGCGCTCCACTCCCTCACCCTCCAACAGCCGTGGGGTACCGCGGTTGCCGAGCTGGGCAAGGATGTGGAGAACCGAGGTTGGGCCCCACCACAGAAGGCCCTGGGCCAGCCCTTGGCCATTCACGCGGGGCTGGTTTACGACGAGCGCAGCGCCCAGAGTATTCGCGAAGCCTTCGGGCTGAAGGTGCCGGGGCGCCACTCGTGCCCGCGCGGAGCCGTGGTAGCCGTGGCCGTGCTCGAGGGCGCGGTGGGAAACAGCCCCTCGCGCTGGGCTGTGGCGGGCCAGCGCCACTGGCAACTCAGGGGAACGGTGCGCCTGGAGCGCCCGGTGCCGTGCAAGGGCGCACAGGGCCTTTGGCAGCTGCCGACAGAGGTGCTCGCCGAGGTGCGCGCCCAGGTGCTCGCGCAAGATCGGCCCGCGCAGCCTGCTGCTGAGGCTCCTGCTGTCCGCGCCAGCTACAGCACAAACAGCACATGGGCCAAGGGAAGTGCGCGCGGCGCAGGCCCCTCTGTCTCCACGGGCGTTGTGTATGTGAGCCGCTCGCAGGTGGTGCAGTGCCTTTGGTGCGGCGGGCCTCACCACGGAGAGCCAGGCGGGCCGCACGCGCCGGTGCTCGCGCGCCACAGAGGGGCACAGTGGCCTGAGTGCCCTCACGGAGAGCGCTTCCTGGAGGATTGGTGCACGGGGCTCCCGGTGAGGCCGCGCTGCTGTGGTGGCGGCTGGGGCGCAGCTGAGCAGGCCCTGCTGGGCGAGTTGCTGGAGGGCGGGGGGTGGAAACGATCTTCCGAGAACGCGGGATTTCGATCGCGCCGATCGCGACGAAGCGCGGGAACGAATCCCGCGCTCCAGCGATCGCCGGAACTTCCACCTATGGTCATGACCAGTGCGGCTTGCCGCCCGCAGCAGAGAATGAGGTACTCTCTTGTTCAGGAGCCCGGCGCCAGAGCGCAAGTGGGTGCCCACATGCACCCATTGGGCGTCAGGAGGTCGAACAAGGGACCAGGAAGAGCCATCGACATCGATGCTGATCCGACCCGCGTTCGTCTGATCGCACCTGCGCACCAGGGATCGCGCGCCCCGCGATCGAAATGCCGCGCTTCCGGAAGATCGTCTCCAGTGGACAGGGACGTGCCAGTGCTCGACGTCGTCGTCTGGACGGATGAGCAGCAGGAGCAGGCGCGCAAGTGGGCCAGCAAGGTGCACGCGAAAGCCTCGGACAACCCCGTGCGAGTGCCGCCCGAGCCTGAGCACGTGCAACCCTTCCGGCCTGGAGCGGGGCGGCCCTCCAGCCTCGAGCAGCTGGAGCAGGTGCGCGCGGCCATTGCCGCCTGCGTCCTCCAGGGGTGGACGGTGGAGCTCCGCAGCGATGCTGAAGGCCACGTCCGCGCCAGCCACCCCCGTTACGACGGCGTGTCGGCGGTGAGCCCCCAGGCCCTGCTGAACGAAATGCGCGAGGCCATGGCGGAGGCTCCGGACGTCGAGCCTGCTGAAGTCGCTCTGGCCACCCCGGCAACCACCGCACCGGCCAGCGCCACGGGTGCGCAGCCCACGACCGTGGGCGGTGCTCAGCCCAACCGGCTCCGCATCTACGTGGCCTCGAGCTGGCGGAACGAAGCGCGGCAGCAGGAGGTTGTCCGCATCCTCCGAGCAGCGGGCCACGAGGTGTATGACTTCCGCAACCCAGCGCCCGGCAACACGGGGTTCAGCTGGCGCGAGGTGCACCCCGGGTGGGAGTCGTGGACTCCGGAAGAGTATCGAGAGGCGCTGAGCCACCCCGTAGCGGAGCGCGGGTTCTCCTACGACATGAACGCGCTTCGGGCGTGCGATGCCTGTGTGCTGGTTGGCCCGTGCGGGAGGAGTGCGCACCTGGAGCTGGGCTGGGCGGTGGGGGCCGGGAAGTTCACCGTCGTCCTGCTGGCGCCTGGCGAGGCGGAACTCATGGTGAAGATGTGCGACCAGGTCTGCCTCACCACGGAGGAGATGGCGGCGGCGCTGGAGCGCTTCGCAGGGGAGGCCAGCGCCACGGGTGCGAAGTCCCCGCCCGGCAGCCAGGAGCCTCAAGATCCGACCTTCGCGGAGTTGGTCGCCTACTACCAGGGGCACCTCCAGCGGAAGCGGGCGAGCACGACAACACGGTTTGAAGAGATTCAGCTGCGGGCCACCCTGAGGTGGCTCTCCGACAATGGCATTGAGCGGCCCACCGCGGCGGACTGGAAGCGCTACTTTGAATGGCGGCTCAATCCCGCGCGCCCCAGCCTCCCCTCTACGGCAGGCACGGTACAGCACCTGCGCGCGGTGGTGAGCAAGGTGTACCAGCGCTGCGCGGAGCGCCCCGGGTGGCTGAGCGTTCGCAATCCCGTGAGTGCTCCCCTCTTCCCCGAGTTCAGCACGCCGAGCGACGGGACGGCGCACCACTTCAGCACGCCGTTCGCTGGGACTGTCCTCACGGGCCTCACGGGGCGCGTGCACGGCGCATGGTGCGACGGGTGCTGCCAGGAGCCGACAATGAGTGTTCACCGGGCGGAGCGGTTGCGTGACCAGCCGCACGAGGGCTGCCCGAAGGGCAACGGCACGTGGCGGCTGTTGGTGGAGGTGGCCCATGGCAACTAACCCCGCCCCCAACACCTCCCCGCCCGAGGAGATCTCCGCGCCGCTGCCGCCCGCCGCGGTGCTCGCGGATGCGGCGGCCCGGCGTGCCCTGCCGAAGGGCGAGCCCGGGGGCGGCGCCGCGCAGGTGGCGGCGCAGGAAGGGGGTGCCCTGTGAGCCACCAGAAGCGCCTCGCACAGCACTACATGGAGTGGGTCGCGAACGAGCTTTGCAGGGCCGCCGCTGGCTACCGCGGAGCGTGGCGAGCCCAGGCCGCAGCGGAGGAGATTGCAGGCAGAGCCCAGAAGCTCACTCAGGACGCCTACGGGGATGAGAAGCCGCCCCACGTGGCACAGGCGCTCCAGGCCCTCAATGCCGCCACGGAACAGGCGCAGCTCCTCACCATTGACCTGGACCTGGAGACGCTGCGCGAGCTGGAGAAGGGCGCGCAGCAGCTGGAGGCCGTGGCTCAGGCCGCGCATGCGGTGGCCGAGGCCCTGGCCAAGGAAGGGGTACTCCAGTGAGCGCCCAGCCCACCAAGCTGACCACGCTCTACGTGAGCGGAAGAACGTCCGGCCCCACCCTCGCGGAAGTGCTCCTGGAGGTGCGCGGCCTCGCGGTAACCCGGAGCCTCGACGATGGCCTCGCGGTAACCCGGAGCCTCGACGATGACGCCGGTTGGGTGGTGACGCACGTCAACAGCGGCGCCTCCATCAACGCCTGGCCACTTCGCGAGGACGCGGCCCGCTCCCTGTGTCACGCCCTCGCGGCGCTGCGCGACTGGACGCACCTCACCTACAACGACGTGGCGCAGCTCCAGTACGACAAGAGGGCCAGCGCGAAGATCCGAGCCGCTGTCGCCAAGGCCCGGGCGGAGGACGCGGCGTGACCACGATCCGGCAAGAGGCTGTGCCGAGTCCCCTGCCCGGCCAGTGTTGGAAAGCGCGAGGAGTGGTTCCCCGCCCGTCGCGTTCGCACGTGAGGGTGGTTGAGGTGCTCAGGAATGGGAATTACGCCTGGGTCTACTATTGCTACAAAGGTGCTCTGCGCAGCCACGGAGACGAGCTCGCGGCGTTCCTGAAGCTGTGGGAGCCGTGCACCGAGCACGCGCCCCTGCCGGAAGGAGGTGCCTCGTGAGCCTCCTGCTTCGCGCCCCCCAACCCGTCGACGCCGAGCAGCTCGAGGACGGCACGTACACCGTGGCCTTTCAGGGCCAGCTCTTCCAGGAGCCACCCTTTGCCCAGCTCGCGCAGCACTACCTCGCAAACCTCCAGGGCGAGCAGAAACGCACATCCACGCGCAAGGGCGAGGCGAGCTACCTGAAGCAAGCCCTGGCGTGGCTTGGAGAGCGGGGCATCGAGCGGCCCAGCACTGCGGACTGGAAGCGCTACTTCGACTGGCGCCTCAGCCCCCAGTGCCCCAACCGGGTAACGCCCTCCACCGTGCACGGCCACCACTGCACCATTCGCAAGGTATACCGGCGCTGCGCGGAGGCGCCTCTTCGCGGCTGGTTGCTGATTCCAAACCCCGTCACCACCGCCTTCCTTCCCGCCTACTACGACCCACTCAACGCCCGCCCGCGGGCGATGATGGAGCCCTACGTTACGGTGCCGCTGCTCAAGGCGAGCATGCCGGACCCCGTGGCCAAGGCCCTCGTGGAAGTGCTCGACAACCAGGGGCTGCGCATTCAGGAGGCGCTCGGCATTCCGATGCCGGGCAGCTACGTGGAGCGGGAAGTGCTGCGCAGGCGGGCGCTGGACTTGGACGGCGGCACGCTGCGCATTTACATGCAGCGCGAGCGGGACAACTCCAAGCTCGTGGACTTGAAGACGGGATTCTCGGCGGCCACCATGGAGCTGATGCCGGCTGCTGTGGAGGCGATTCGCGAAGCCATGCGCTTCAAGCGTGAGCAGGCCCTCAAGCCCAAGAAATCCTCGCGCGAGGGGGCGGGCTTCGCCAACCACAACTACCTCTTTCACTACTTCAAAGCGGACCTGGAGAAGCTCATGGAGATTCACCGCGAGGTGGCGCCCCAGGACTTCCGCCGCCGCGAAGTGGGCAAGTGGGGAGGCGATGCCTGGCACGTGTACCGGCACACCTACGCGACGCTCCTGGCCCGGCAGGGCGTGGACCGGGAGAAGATCCACGACTTGTTGCGCCACCGGGACCAGAAGACGACGGATGCCTACTTGCGCGCGCTCCTCGTGGACGTGCGCGGCGGCGATGATGTGCGGCGGGCCATGGAGAACAAGAAGGCCATGCAGCAGCAGGCCATTGCTGAGCGCAGCGGCAAGGGCCTGAGCATTGTTCCACCCAGAAAGAGATAGGGAGACACGCTATGAACGAACCGAGAACGAAGTGCTGCCCAGAGTGCCTGGGCGTGGATGTGAAGACGGTGGGACAGGTGCACCTGTGCACCTCGTGCAACCTCTGCTGGCACGAGGTTGCTGGGAAAAACGCGTTCTTGTTCCACTCTGGGTCCGTGCTAGCGCCGTGCCGCAACTGGGAGGGCGACCCGGACCACCTTGCAATCCTCCGCTTCGACGGGAGGCCCTGGGACGGGTACTGTGGCCGTTGCCGCGAGAAGTTGGGCGAGGCGGGCGAGGGCACAGAGGCGGTCCATCAACCCACTCCACAGCCGGTTTTGCGTGGGATGGGTGGACGGGGCCAAGGGGGCGAAGTTGCTGGGGAACCCGTCGACCCTTCTTCGCAATGGAATGGGTGGACGGCGTGCCGCTCTACGACTGGACCCGGCAGCACCCTCCTTCTCCTGCGCGGGTGTTGCGGCTGTTGGCTCAGCTCGCAGGGGCACTCCAAGAACTCCACGCCCAGGGCGGCGTCCATCGAGATCTGAAGGGCGACAACATCCTGGTGCGCAGCTCCGACGGTCGCGCCATGCTGACCGACTTCGGATCGGGCACCTACCCGGATGCTTCCCCTCTCACTCCGCCCGCGTGGCACCCCGGCACTCCGGCCTACCGCTCCCCGGAGGCTGCGCTCTTGGAGCTGTACTCACCCTGGGACCACTCGGCGCGCCATGCCGCGGGGCCCGCGGATGATCTGTACTCGCTCGGCGTGACGGCCTGCCGGCTCCTCACCGGCGAGTACCCGCAGCCCGGCGAGTTCACCCAGGACGAGCACGGC
>NZ_JBJMQP010000226.1:0-8825 GCF_045802625.1 Hyalangium sp.
ACACCCCCGTCAGGGTGTGCCGTCCGGCGAACAGCCACCCCTGCACCACCGTCACCAGCCAGGTGAGCGTCGGCATCGTCATGCTGGCACCCAAGTAGACGACGAGTTGGAGAAACGTCTCCGGCAGTCCCATGGCAGCCTCCTCATGGAAAGAGGGGCGTGCCACCCCTCTGGATAGGGCTCCTGCCTTCTGACCTATGAAGTCCTACGGCCTCGCGCTGGATGGCCCTCCGCCTCGGGCGGTTTCCCTCCAACCCGGGAAGCGCCACCGCGCAGGGCTCCACTGCGCGACAACCGCACGCTCCTCTACCCGCTCAAATCTGCGAAACTCGAACTAAGTCCTGTCAGAGGGTAGGTCGCGGTAGGTGCGTATTCCGGCCGGATCGATCACCGATTCCGGAGCTGCCCGATCACCCCCGGCCACTTCTTGCCCCTCACATTTCCTCGCCCCGCCGAGGTCCCGGGAAGGCCGCTCCCACCAGTCGTGGAGCGGACTTACGGGGACCGAGCGTCCAGGCTTCATGCTCCGTCCGGGTGATCGACCCCTCCGGAATCGGTGATCGATTGATTCCGGAATCGGTGATCGATCGGGTCCGGAGCACGCAGTAGGGACGGCCCTTCGCCGAAGAGGCTCTGGGACGCCTCTCGCCTCACGTCACGACGGGGCACGGCGAACTGATACGAGATGACCGAGCGCTACGCGCGGCTCGTAGCGAGCGTCCCGGCCGCACACCTTCGACACGGGCCTTGTCGTGCGTCCAGGCGGGCCGGAAGTGGGCCATGTCGACGCGGGCCTCGTGGTGTGCGCTGGGGCCTCGTGGTGCGTCCCTAGCAGGGGATCGGGTCCAGGCGGGCCAGCCATCGGATGCCCGCCCCCACGTCGCATTAGTGCATTAGTTAAGTACAGCTTAACGGCTTGTGTCGCCACCGGCCCCTTCTCCGTGCAGTCGCTAGGGTGCATGTTGATTCCGATGGAGGTGGCTTTCATGGACAAGGTGTTGTGGACCGCAGTCGCGTTCGCGGCGGGCGGCTAGGTGGTGCACCTTGGTATGCGTGGCGTGGTGGCTTCTGCGGTGCATTCAGCCTGACCGCAATCAGCCTGACCTTTTCACGGCTAGGCCCTGGATTGGCCTTCGGCCTCCTGGTCGCAGGACAACTCGACGCGCCCCTCGTGGCGAGCGCATCGACGCGACCGTCACCTGATACGGCGGCGCTCGCGGCGCCGCCCAACATCTTCAGAAGGGAGAAATAATCATGAGAGGAGCAGTTCTTTATGGCGCGGGCGATGTGCGGTTCGAGGAGCGGGGCAACCCGAGAATCGTTGAGCCGACGGATGCCATTCTCAGGCTCTCGGCCACATGCGTATGCGGGTCCGACCTGTGGCCCTACCGAGGGATCAGCCCGGTCTCACAACCCACGCCGATGGGCCACGAGTACTGCGGCATCGTCGAAGAGGTCGGCAGCGCGGTGACCTCGGTCAAGCGCGGCCAGTTCGTGATCGGCTCGTTCTTCGCCTCCGACAACACCTGTCCCAGTTGCCGGATTGGCTATCAGTCGGGCTGCCAGCACGCCGAGCCCGTCGGCGGCGCGCAGGCGCCCCTGCTGCGCGTCCCGCTCGCGGATGGAACCCTGGTGGCTACCTCGGGTGTTCCCTCGGACGATTTGATCCCGAGCCTGCTGGCGCTCTCCGACGTCATGGGCACTGGCTGGTTCGCCGCCGACGCAGCCAACGTGAAGCCGGACTCGACAGTCGCGGTCGTTGGCGACGGCGCGGTCGGTCTCCTGGGCGTGCTCTCCGCGAAGCAGATGGGTGCGGAACGGATCATCGCGATGAGTCGGCACGCGTCGCGGCAGAAGCTCGCCCGCGAGTTCGGCGCGACCGACATCGTCACCGAGCGCGGCGACGAGGGCGTGGCCCGCATCAAGGAGCTGACGAAAGGGATCGGCGCGGATGCGGTGCTCGAGTGCGTCGGCACGCAGGAGGCGATGATGCAGGCCATCCGTTCCACCCGCCAGGGTGGCTACGTGGGCTACGTCGGCGTCCCGCACGGAGTTGAGCTCAAGGGCGAGGAGCTGTTCTACGCGCACGTGCACCTGCATGGCGGCCCCGCGCCGGTGCGCCGCTACCTGCCCAAGCTCATCGACCTTGTCCTGAGCGGGAAGCTCAACCCTGGCAAGGTCTTCGATTTGACCCTGCCGCTCGACCAGGTGGGCGAGGCCTACCGGGCGATGGATGAGCGGCGCGCGATCAAGGCGCTGCTGCGGCCATGAGTGCTCATCCCGATTCTGGAGAACCCATCATGACAACCTGGTCGAAAGACGAGCTGCGCAGGATCTCCGAGACGGATGACCTGCACATCTCACCGTTCCGCGAGGACGGGAAGACGTACGGCACCCCCGGAGAGACGCACATGAGCAATGACAATCCTCGAAAGACAGCACCGAGCTCGCTCGCCGAGTTCGCGCCCAAGCTCGCCGAGATCACCGACAAGGTGCTCTTCGGCGATGTGTGGGAGCGACCGCAGCTTTCCAAGCGCGACCGGAGCCTCATCACCTGCGCCGCGCTGGTGGCGCTCGGAAAGACGGAGCAGATGACCTTTCACTTCCCGCGGGCCATCGAGAACGGCGTGAAGCAGGAGGAGCTCGTGGAGCTCATTACGCACCTCGCGTTCTACGCGGGCTGGCCCAACGCCATGTCTGCGGTGACGCGTGCACAGGAGTTGCTCGGGAAGAAGTAGCAAACGAGTCCCAACATGCAATGGCTCCTGGCTCCGGCTCTCATCCTTACGCTCCTCGGTTCGACACCTCTCACCCACAACTCACAAGCGGAGGCTTCCATGACTCTCTCTTCCAACAGCGGCCAGGCGGCTCAGGCTGGCGACAAGTCCACGACGTCCACCGGAGCTTCGCAGAGTGGCTCCCAGCGCATGGTGATCGCGCGGGCTGGGGCACAACCCTCCGGCCGAGGTCCCACGGCGAACTTCACAGGCTCGGTGATAGTCACGCCCCTCTTCGCCGCGACCGAGCATACCCGGGCGGCGGGAGCGTCCGTGAGCTTCGAGCCGTGCTCGCGCTCGGTGTGGCACACCCATCCGGCCGGTCAGACCCTCATCGTCACGGCGGGAGTCGGCTGGATCCAGGAGTGGGGTGGCCAGAAGCGGGAGATCCGGGCCGGAGACGTCATCTGGACGCCGCCGGGCGTGAAGCATTGGCACGGCGCGACGGCGACCAGCCCGATGACGCACATCGCGATTCAGGAGCACGTGAATGGCAAGGTCGTCGATTGGCTGGAGCAGGTCGGCGAGGACCAATACCGCGCGCCCACTGACGCGAGCGGCTCGGACACCCCAAGCGCTCGTCCGTGATCGTGAAGCTCTCAAGAAACCCGGCTACGACCCGCTGCGATGAGGCGTGTGGCGGGATTGCGAGCGCGTCAGCTCGGCCTGCCGGCCAGTTCCTTGGCTGCCTCGATGAAGAGGCGCCGGGGCTTCGAGCGCTGTGCGCGGCTGGGGTAGTAGAGGAAGAAGCCAGGCACGGTGGGCGCGTAGTCCTCCAGCACTCGTGGCAAGGACAGCTTCAGCCGTCCGACGGCCTCCCCGGCGCCTTTCGGCAAACAGCCGGGCGACCATCAACCCCTGCTTAACGGCCCGTTCGCTCCTCGCCATCTAGTCCCCGGAGGGCGCGACGCTTAATCCTTTCAACGGGCCCTGCTGCTCCAGCGAGCACGACACGCAGGGACTTTGAGAGAGAGAGAATCATGTCCATCCCACTCGCCGGCGCGCCCGTGGCGCCGACCCCGCGCTCCGCGTCATGGGGCGCCGTATTCGCGCTCACCCTGTGCGTCTCGACGCTCATCGCGTCCGAGTTCATGCCGGTGAGCCTCCTGACGCCTATCGCATCGGACCTCCACCTGAGCGAAGGCCGCGCCGGCCAGGCGATTGCCGTGTCCGGCCTCTTCGCCGTGCTGACGAGCCTCTTCATCGCGTCTGCGGCCAGGTCCGTCGACCGCCGGAAGCTGCTCCTCGGCCTCACCGGCGTGATGCTGGCTTCGGGCCTGGTGACCGCCCTGGCGCCGAGCTTCACCGTGCTCGTGCTGGGCCGTGCGCTCATCGGCATCACTATCGGCGGCTTCTGGTCATTGTCGACGGCCACCGTCATGCGGCTGGTTCCCGAGCGAGACGTGCCTCGTGCGCTCGCCCTGCTGAACGGTGGCAACGCGCTGGCCACCACCATCGCGGCGCCGCTCGGCAGCTTCCTGGGCCAGTACATCGGGTGGCGGGGTGCGTTCTTCGCGGTCGCTCCTCTCGCGGCCATCACCCTCGTGTGGCAGTTCTTCACCTTGCCCCCGATGCCCACGGAGCGCGCCGCCCCACCTCCGAGCGTGTTCGCCGTCCTTCGACGCCGCAAGGTGCTGTGGGGGATTCTGGCGGTCACGCTCTTCTTCATGGGCCAGTTCGCCCTCTTCACGTACCTGCGTCCCTTCCTGGAGATGGTCACGCGGGTTGGGGTGTCCACCCTCTCGCTGATCCTGTTGGGGATGGGCACCGCGGGGCTCCTGGGCACGTATCTCATCGGGTTCCTCGTGGCCAAGCGGCTGTCCGCGGTGCTCATCGCCGCGCCTATGGCGATGGCCGTCATCGCGGTCGCGCTCGCCGTCTTCGTCCGGTCCCTTGCGGCAACGGCCGTCCTCCTTGGGGGGTGGGGGCTCATCGGCACGGCGGCGCCGGTCGCGTGGTGGACGTGGCTCAGCCGCGCGCTGCCGCGCGACGCGGAGGCTGGCGGCGGCCTCATGGTCGCAGCCATTCAGCTCGCCATTACGGTTGGCGCCTCGCTCGGAGGGCTGCTGTTCGATCGTAGCGGCTACCAGAGCACGTTCGTGGTGAGCGCCGCACTGCTCGGGGGAGCGGCCCTCTTGGCCATCCGGGCGTCGAGGGATGCCTGCGTGGGCGATGCCGAGGTCCGCATGGCGTCGCTGAAGAGCGCCGCCTAAGCCAGGGAGTTTAAATCCGTTCAGGGGGTACCCGAAGCGCCAGTGGCTCCAGTCGTCCTGAGCGACGCAGCCTCCGGAGGAGGCGGACGGCATCCGGATAAAACGCCTGGCTCGGTGCGGCTTCAGCTCGCGCGGCTGCTCCCAGGAAGAGCGCGAGCAGAAGGGCCAATCTAACGGGTACGATCAAAGGTGAGTGACCTCCTGGATTCGCACCCTACCATCGCCAGCGCCCGCGCAGCGCGCCCCGAGCTGAGGTCACGGCGCCGCGCGCCCGCCGATCGCCGGGAAGCGGTCGTAGGCCCGCTTGAGCGCGTCCAGATGGGCGGGGTTGTCGAGATCGAGCGGCGCAGCGGTGAGCTGCACGACCCACCCGCCCGACGCCGTGCGCCGCGCCCGCTTGAGCAACTCGGCATCGCGAGCAGGGTCCGGGAACCCGATGGCCTGCGCGGCAGCGGCAGACCAGTAGTTCAGCCACGCGAGGTAATGCGGAATGTCATCGGAGCGGAGTGCTTCGGGGAGTTTGAGCACGGGCAGCCCGTAGGGCGGAACAGGCGGCTCGTCTCCCGAGTGGTGGAATTGCTGCGCTATTGTTAGGGCCACGCCCCCCGGGTTCACGCGCCCCCAGAACGCGCGAGCGCTGTCGCCTACTGCCTCCAACACATCTACCGCCGCTGCGATACCGGCTTCGTCGAGTGGCCAGTCCGCATGGACTTCAAAGCGTGGCCGACTCCCGGGGGCAAACCTCCCTGGGCTTTCCCACCCAGCAACCGTCACGACATGGTTCTCGTCGTCGTTGCACAGGAACGGCAGCCCTCCGTCTGTCCTGTTGGACGCGACCCACTCATCACGATGGGGCAATGTAATGAGATCCTCCTTTTCAGAAGCCGTCCATCCCAGCCTTAAGCCGGGAACAGCACGTTCCATACCATGAACAATGGCAAGAGGGCGGCCATCGTCGCCGACGAGCGCAGGTGCATAGACGGCAAGGCGTAGGAATTCTTGTGTGGCTGCCATCTCAGCACCAATCCATGACGACGACAGTGAGGGAAGGCTCTAGCTCAAGCAGCGCGGCTTTGTGCGCGGCGCTTTTGACCCCAACAACAAAACTATATCCGCACTCTTCTGCGAGCCTTTTCTCGCGCATTATCTCCGGCAGTTTCACCTTGGCAAAGAACCTCTGGGAGCGAAGCGAGTGTATATCGAAGTTATCAGTCTTGACG
Source organism: Hyalangium sp. (assembly GCF_045802625.1). Classification (NCBI taxonomy): domain Bacteria; kingdom Pseudomonadati; phylum Myxococcota; class Myxococcia; order Myxococcales; family Archangiaceae; genus Hyalangium; species Hyalangium sp. Next base: position 6,211 of record NZ_JBJMQP010000226.1, read on the forward strand.
TCCCACAGAGTGAGCATGGCCAGTTGCAGCGCGTCAAATTGCTTGCCATTAACGAGCACATCCCAGCCGGGGAAGCCGTTCTGCGGAATGAGGTCGGCGCAGTCGTTGTGAGGGTCATTGCCGCCCGCATGCGGCACCGGGACGGGCCTGCACTCAGGTCGCTGCGAGGGATCGGATGAGATGGGAGGGAGCCAATCCGGACCCAAGCCCTTCGGCGTGGGCTCTCTCTTCGTCACGGGTTCCTGCTGACTGGATGGTCGTATCTGAGCCGTGCGCTTCGCACGCTCACGAGATGCGTTGCGTTGATAAGCATCAATCCCCTCTTGGATCGCGGCTGCCACCACCACCGCGCCAATCACAATCACTGCACCCGCAACGATCTCGGGTGCGGCAAAGATACAGAGGGCCACGGCTGCGGGAGCCGCTGCATCCGCGTAGGCAACGGCGCATTTTTTGGTGACATCCCGAAGCCTTACCCTATCGCGGTCTAGAGCGTAAAAGCATCTCTCCGCCAGAACGGGCCAGTCGTTGGAGGCTTCGCGCACCACGCACTGCCCATCATCCGTCCAGGGGTACAGCGCCGCACGCTGAAGATTGGCGAGCCTCGGGCTCGGGGCCTCCAGTTCTCCCGGGCTCGGATCCATCGTGGCGCAGGCCGAGAGTAGGAGCAGGAGCAGGGGGGCGCTGCAAGTTCGATGGGACATGGGACGTCCTTTCAATCAAGCGGGGGGCTGTGGGTCAAGGCTGGCCCGCTCCGGAGTCAGCCTGCCTCTTGCGCCCGCGTGCGACATACGTGCAACACGGATGGAGGAGCCGCTAACCATCCGTAAAGACACAGCACCAAAGTGGAGGCAGCGGCAATTGAACCCACAGCAAGGCAATGGCAAAACCCTAACGGCCGCAAGCAAAGGACTCACGGAGTCTTCATGGGAACAGAGGTGGGGGGCCGCTTGCGCCCGGGAGTGATGACGGGCACGTAGCAGGTGCCTTTGAACAACTGGCCCCCGAGTTCCTGGCAATTCTCAGGCTCCCCTGTGCCCTCCCACCAGCACCCACCGTGGAGGGAGACCAGTCCTTTGCCAGCAGGGCACCGTCCTTTTGGATCCGGCCGCACCTGACCTGGTACCGGCTCGGGAGGAGAGCCCTCGCTCAGGGCTTCGGCAGTGGAGACATCAGGCGGCTTCTCCAGAGCCGAAGAGGTTGCCGCATCCCCGAGTCCGGCCGTCCCCACCTTCGCAGGGTGCGCCTTCGTGGCCTCGGCCCGTGCGATGGAGTGCTCTCGCCAAGGTTTGCCGGGGAGCGCCCACCACGTTGCGATGATCAAAGCCAGTCCTGCTGCTGCCAGCGCCCACCAACGCCAACGGGCGAGCCGAGGCAACGCGGGTGTCCTGACAGAGGCAGATGCGTCTCCGGAACGGCGGGGCCGGAAGGGCTCGAAGGTGGATTCCAGTTCCTGCGCCAGCTGCGCCGCAGTGCCCCGCTGCTCGGGGTTGACCGACAGCAGGCGCAGCGTGAGAGCGCGCAGAGTGGGATCGATGTGATGGTGTCTCACAAGAGCACGAGGCAGCAGCACTCCCTGTAGACGCAGGGTGCCGTGCTCGTCTCGGGAGGGAGCGGAAAGCCGGGGGTACTCACCCGTCAGCAACCGGCACGCGGTGACCCCCAAGGCGTAGAGGTCATCAGCGGCAGAGGGGAGGTAGAGGGCGGTGGAGCTTCCGGAGAACCGCACCTCGAAGAGCCAGGACTGCGGAGAGCGATAGAGCGGAGTGCCTGGAAAGCCCATGGGAGGGGTGAGGGAGCCGGCTCCCGGGTAGAGGCCGGTGCCAAAGTCCATGAGCATGGCTCGGCCGTCCGAGCGACTGACCAGAATGTTGTCGCCCTTGGTATCATCCTCCCTGCAAGTTGCTGGTTTGACTGCCTGACTGCCCTTCAGCGTTGTCTCCCGGTGTCCCGCATGGAGATAACGTGCTGTCCATGGCGGCATCCACGCCCGCCAAGTCTTCTGCAGAAGCCTGCACCCCCACCACCGTGCGCAGGTAGCTGTCCGTGCTGCTCAGGTACTTGTGGCGCAAGAGGCGCTTGGCCTTGCCTACCTGCTCCTCGCCGGTGCCCGTGGCCACCGTCACCGCGAAGTGCCGCCGGAAGCGGTAGAAGCCCTGCCCGCGGGGGAACTCCTCGGGCACCGCCTCGCGCAGCCGCCGGAGAATCTCCAGCGTGTGGTCATCCCGGTACGGGAACACGTACTGCCGATAGACTGGCGCGCCCGGCTTACTGTCCGCGCACGGCCGGGTGCCCACCAAGGACCCCTGAGCGCACCCCAGCATGGGCTTGCCCTCCCGCAGCGCGCGCTGCGCGCTCTTGAGTGCGTGCTCCGGACCATGTCGATCACCTGTTCCGGGCCATGCCGATCACCGATTCCGGAGCAAGCCGATCACCTGTTCCGGACCATGCCGATCACCGATTCCGACCATGTCGATCACCTGCCTGGCGGGGTGAAACAGGGCGGAACAGGGCTGTAGCAGGCTGCGGGTGAAGGTAGAGCCGGAGCGTTGACGACGCTGGACAGAGAGCCGAGCACGCCGCCTCCCGAACACGGAGGTGGCTGTGGCGGCAGA
>NZ_JBJMQP010000227.1:0-2233 GCF_045802625.1 Hyalangium sp.
CGCGGGCACGTCGGACGCGCTCCTCGTGGCGCGAGCAAGGCACCACATTCGAGCAGGATTTGGAGCGGATCCGCCTGCCCGCAGAGCCCGTGGGTTCCCAGCGCGAACACCACCCGGCAAATCCTCCTCTGCGGGGTAGCAGCCTCCTAACCTGCTCCCCTGCTCACACAAAGGGGGGCCCCATACTCTGGCGAATTCTCTGGAAGGCCGAAGCGCTGTTCCTTGCCGTGTTGGTGGGGTGCACTACCGCCCAGCCATTGATCCGGGTGGACTCGGGAGCAGAGGGAGAAACGCTGATCTACTTCCCCCGCGCCGCCACGACGGAGCCGGTGGAGGTGCCACCGGAGCAAGTCACCGAGGCGATCCGGAGACTGGCGCGCGAGGTGCGCTTGACGGGCTCACCCCGGCAGACAGTGGAACAACTGTTTCAACTCGACGCGCTCTATGGGGATTACCTCTACCTGCTGCGAGAGCGAAAGCTCGTCCCGCTGGAGTCGGGCATGTCCCTGGAAGGGGCGTTGACGGAAGGGGAACAGAAGCTCGTCAGCCGTTACAAGGCATGGTGTCGCAGTGCCCAGGGGGTGGAGGGCGATTGCCTGGGCGCGCTCGTGGGGGGCAAGTACCTGGACATGCAAGGCCGGTACATGCTCGCCATGGCCTTGAGCAAGAGCCCCGTTCTGGAGGAGTTCCAGCAGGCGCTAGGCGACATGGTGAGCATGCGGGCCGTCCTGCAAGCAGCGGTCGGAACCGTGGTGACGCTTCTTGTCCTGCTCGCGATGCCCGAGCCCGTGACCAAGTTTGTCGCTGCGTGGGCTACCGCGGCGCTCGTGCTGTGGGTCGGCGCCTTCACCCTCTACAACCTCGTGAAAGGCTGGTTCGAGTTGATGGAAGAGATGAAGGTCGCCACCACCTTCGACCAGATCCGCGAAGCGGGCGAGAAGTTCGGCCGACTGTTCTCACGTGAAGCGGCGCAAGCCTTCGCCATGATCGTGATGGCGCTGCTCACGCACACGGCGAAAGGGTTCGCGGAACAGGTGGCGACGCTCCCCGGTTCTGCGGAAGTGTCGCTCCACGCGGCGGAGCAGGAAGGGATCCTGCTGTCCGAAGTGGGCGCGGTGGAATCGGTGGCCGTGACGGAGGACGGTTTCAGCATGGCGCTGGCCCCGGGCGCGGTGGCCATGGCGGCGAGCGGCGGGCGCCGCAATCGCGTTGAGGATCACCACATCGGAACGATCGAGAACGAGATCTCGACCTTGCGTGGTGGCCCGTGGACCCCTCGATTCAAGAGGCAATTTGCGAGGGCGGGAATGCGGCTGTCGGACGAAGAAAACATCGTGCCCATCAAGGGGCACAAGGGGCCGCACCCGCAGCGGTACCATGAGATCATCTACAGGCGTTTGGACGAGGCGCTCGGAGCCTGCCGGACCCTGGGGGAATGCCGAGTGAAGCTCACGGACGCGCTCAAGAAACTAGCCCGCGAAATCGCCACGCCGGGCACTGAACTAAACCGTCTCGTCACCCAGGGGAAATGACGCTAGAACCTCCCCATGCCAGGGCGCTTCTTTGATCTCGCTGACGACGTTTACATCCCCAACCGCTGGCACCTAGATACGCCCATCGACAGTCAGGGACAGAGGGTGTTCGACTGGGACTTCAAACGAGGAACACCCGTGCACGTGGATGGCCGGTTGCGTATTCCCGTCGAGATCGCGGGCAGGCCGCTGGACTTCTCCGAGGCGGGAATCAGGATTCCCGTTGTCCACGTCAGAGTCGCTTCCATGCTGTCGGAGTTGGCCCCTAGCGATGTGCAGTTGATCCCCGCAGAGATTGAGGGCCAACCGGATCAATACCTTGTCCTTGTGGCAACACGTCTCATCCGTTGCATTGACGAGAAAGCGTCCAAGGTGCAGTTCTGGACTCCAGAGGATGGAGCGCCCGACAAGGTAGGGACGTACTGGGCCGTAGATGATCTGCGCATCGACGTGACCAAGGTGGGCGGCGCCAAGGTGTTTCGTCCCGAGGGGTGGTCCGGGACACTGATCGTCGCTGAGGAGATCAAGAACGCGTTAGAGCGCATGGGCGCGACGGGAACAAAATTCACCGAGGTGTAGCCACCTCCCGCCGCAGGTCTGTGCGCTACGTGCTGTGAGCGCTGAGGGCTCGTGGAGCATAACCCCACTGTCCACTGAATCGGGGCAATCTCATGTTGGGGCATGGTCCCTCGCAGTCCTCA
>NZ_JBJMQP010000228.1:0-40519 GCF_045802625.1 Hyalangium sp.
TGAGCCGGGGCAGTGGCTCCTGCGCCGGCGAGAGCGGGCCGTGCGCGAGCGCGGCATCGACGTGGCGGAGGTGGAGCGGCTCATCGCCCAGCGCAACGAGGCGCGCAAGGCGAAGAACTTCGCCGAGGCGGACCGGCTGCGCACGGAGCTGAAGACGAAGGGCGTGGAGATCATGGACACGGCGGGCGGCACCACGTGGAAGGTGGCGCCGCCGACCACCGAGCCGGCATGACCGGGCAGGGGACCCACCTCGCGGCCGCTTCCTCGGGCTGCGATTGAGCCTGCCGAGGAGCGGAGCTTCATGTTAGGGCTCTGCTTCATGAAGCGCCTGCTGGCCCTGCTCTTCATCTTTCACGCGCTGCCCGCCCTCGCGCAGGGCGTGCCGCTCACCACTCCCGCGGAGAAGGCCGCTTCACAGGCCATCGACGCCAACCTGCTGCGCGGCCACGTGCGCTTCCTCGCGCATGATCTGCTCGAGGGGCGCGGGCCCGGCACTCGCGGGGATGAGCTCGCGCAGGCCTACATCGCTTCCCAGTTCGAGACGGCCGGGCTGAAGCCGGGCGGCGAGGACGGGAGCTACCTGCAGCCCTTCGAGCTCGTGGGCATCACCGGCCACCCGGAGCAGCTCTCCTTCTCCACCGCGTCCGCGCATACCGAGCTGAAGTTCCATGACGACTTCATCGCCGTGTCCGGCGTGCAGGAGCCGGAGGCGAAGCTGGAGGGCTCGGAGCTGGTCTTCGTGGGCTACGGCATCGTCGCTCCCGAGTACGCCTGGGATGACTTCAAGGGGATGGATCTGCGGGGCAAGACGCTGCTCATCCTCAACAGCGATCCAGCGGATGATCCGCAGCTCTTCGCGGGCCGGACGCGGCTCTGGTACGGGCGCTGGGATTACAAGTACGAGCAGGCCGCGAAGGTGGGCGCCGCCGGGGCCATCATCCTCCACACCACTCCAAGCGCCGGCTATCCCTGGCAGGTGGTGCAGACCTCCTGGTCCGGCGAGCAGTTCGAGCTGCCCGCCACCTCCGGGCCGCGCCTCCAGGTGAAGGCCTGGACCACCGAGGAGGCCACCCAGCGCATCGTCCACCTCGCGGGGAAGGACCTGGACGCGCTCGTGGCCTCGGCGCAGAACCGCGACTTCCAGCCCGTGCCGCTCGGGGTGAAGGTCTCCACCCGGTTCTCGACCCAGGTGCGCCGCCGCCCCACCGCCAACGTGCTGGGAGTGCTGCCCGGCAGCGACCCGAAGCTGGCGCAGCAGGTGGTCCTCTACACCGCGCACCACGATCACCTGGGCATGAAGGGGAACGCCAAGCCCGGCGAGGATGCCATCTACAACGGCGCGGTGGACAACGCGTCCGGCGTGGCGGCCCTGCTCTCGGTGGCGCGAGCCTTCCAGGCCCTGCCGAAGCCCCCACGCCGCACCGTCCTCTTCGCCGCCGTGGCCGCGGAGGAGCAGGGGCTCCTGGGCTCGCAGTACCTCTCCGCGCACCTGCCCGTTCCCCCGGGCCGCATCGCCACCAACCTCAACATCGATGGCGTGAACATCCTCGGGCGCACGCGAGACGTCACCGTCATCGGCCTGGGCAAGTCCAGCCTCGATCCCATCATCACCGGGCTGGCCAAGGCGCAGGGCCGCACCGTGAAGGCGGATCAGCTCTCCGACCGGGGCTTCTTCTACCGCTCGGATCAGTTCGCGTTCGCGAAGCTGGGGATCCCCGCGGCGTATTTCGGCAGCGGCATGGACTTCATCGGCCGGCCGGAAGGGTGGGGCAAGCAGCAGCGCGAGCAGTGGGAGGCCAAGCACTACCACCAGCCCTCGGATGAGCTGCGCCCCGAGTGGGACTTGAGCGGAGCCGTGGAGGACGTGCGCCTGTACTTCCTCCTGGGCGCCCATGTGGCTCGGGCGCCCGAGGGGCCTTACTGGAACAAGGGAGACGAGTTCGAGGCCCCCCGGTTGGAGTCCCTCAAGGCGGCCGAAGCTCTGGAGGCGAAGGGGGCGAAGTAGCCCCGCGTCCGTCCGCTGGCGGGCAGGCATGCAGGAAGTGCCAGCCTGCTGTGCTGTCGGGTGTTAAATGTCCGGGCCATGCCGGACTTCCAGATCGTCAGTGACCATAAGCCGGAGGGCGACCAGCCGAGGGCCATCGCCGAGCTCACCGAAGGGGTGGTGCGCGGGGATCAGTACCAGACCCTGCTGGGTGTCACCGGCTCGGGAAAGACCTTCACCATGGCGAACGTCATCGCCAACGTGAAGCGGCCCACGCTCATCATCGCCCACAACAAGACCCTGGCCGCCCAGCTCTATGGCGAGTTCAAGGAGGTCTTCCCCAGCAACGCCGTCGAGTACTTCGTCTCGTACTACGACTACTACCAGCCCGAGGCCTACGTCCCCTCGTCGGACACCTTCATCGAGAAGGACTCGTCCATCAATGACGAGATCGAACGGATGCGCCACTCGGCCACCCACAGCCTGCGCATCCGCGATGACGTGATCATCGTGGCCAGCGTGTCCTGCATCTACGGCCTGGGCACCGCGCGCTCCTACGTGGACATGGCCATCACCGTGAACCTGGGCGCCGAGCTGGGCCGGGACGCGCTCATGCGCCGGCTGGTGGAGGCCCAGTACGAGCGCAACGACTTCGACTTCCACCGAGGCACCTTCCGCGCCCGCGGTGACACCGTGGAGATCTTCCCCGCCTACGAGGAGGAGCGCGCCGTCCGCATCAGCTTCTTCGGCGACGAGGTGGAGAAGATCACCGAGTTCGATCCGCTGCGCGGCCTCACGCTGGGCGCGCTGGAGAAGATCGTCGTCTTCCCCGCCAGCCACTACGTGACGGAGGTGGACACCCGCAAGCGCGCGCTCCAGACCATCCGCGACGAGCTGGCCGAGCGGCTCCAGGCCTTCAAGAGCGAGGGCAAGCTGCTGGAGGCCCAGCGGCTGGAGCAGCGCACGATGTTCGATCTCGAGATGATCGAGCAGGTGGGCTTCTGCAATGGCATCGAGAACTACTCGCGCCACTTCTCGGGCCGCGCTCCCGGCGAGCCGCCCCCGTGCCTGATCGACTACTTCCCGCGCAACATGCTCGTCATCATCGACGAGAGCCACCAGACGATTCCGCAGATCGGCGCCATGTACCGCGGCGATCGCTCGCGCAAGGAGACGCTGGTGGGGTACGGCTTCCGCCTGCCCAGCGCCCTGGACAACCGCCCGCTCAAGTTCAACGAGTTCGAAGGCATGGTGCAGCAGGCCCTCTTCGTCTCCGCCACCCCCTCCGAGTACGAGCTGCAGAAGAGCAAGGGCGTGGTGGTGGAGCAGATCATCCGCCCCACCGGCCTGACGGATCCCGAGGTCGAGGTCCGCCCCGCCTCCAACCAGGTGGACGATCTGCTGGAGGAGGTCCGCGTCCGCATCTCCCGCCAGGAGCGCGTGCTGGTGACGACGCTCACCAAGCGCATGGCGGAGGACCTGACCGAGTACTTCACGGACGTGGGCGTCAAGGTCCGCTACCTGCATTCGGACATCGACGCCATCGAGCGCACCGCCATCATCCGAGACCTGCGCAAGGGCCTCTTCGACGTGCTGGTGGGCATCAACCTGCTGCGCGAGGGCCTCGACATCCCCGAGGTGTCCCTGGTGGCCATCCTCGATGCCGACAAGGAAGGCTTCCTGCGCAGCCACGTGTCGCTGATCCAGACCATGGGGCGCGCGGCCCGTAACCTCAACGGCCACGTCATCATGTACTCGGATCAGATGACCGACTCGATGAAGAAGGCCATCGAGGAGACTGACCGCCGCCGCGCGGTGCAGAAGGCCTACAACCAGGAGCACGGCATCACCCCGCGCTCGGTCAAGAGCGCCATCCTGGATCTGTCCGCCCAGCACTACGACGCCGACCCCATGGCCCTGCCCATGGCCGCCGATGCCGAGAACGATCTGCTCATCCCCCAGGAGATCAAGCGCCTCATCGGGGAGTTCACCAAGGACATGCAGCGCGCCGCCGACGAGATGGAGTTCGAGAAGGCCGCCCAGTTCCGCGACCGCATCGTCCTGCTCAAGGAGATGGATCTGGGCCTCAAGCCGCCCAGCCGCTCGCTGCTGGCCGCCCCGCCCAAGCCCGCCGAGAAGGACACCCCCATGAAGGGCCGGCGAGGCAACGCGGCCAAGGGCCGGAGGAGGCGCTAGCCCACCATGGACGCCCGGCTCCAGGAGAAGCTGGACGCACTGCCCACCGAACCCGGCGTGTACCTGATGAAGGACCGCCGCGGCCAGATCATCTACGTGGGCAAGGCCATCAACCTGCGCAACCGCGTGCGCTCGTACTTCACCCGGACCGGGGATACGCGCGTCTTCGTGTCGATGCTCGACTCGATCCTCGAGGACATCGAGACGGTGCTCGTCCACAACGAGAAGGAGGCGCTCCTCCTCGAGAACGAGCTGATCAAGAAGCACAAGCCGCGCTTCAACGTCCTGCTCAAGGACGACAAGCAGTTCATCTCCTTGCGGCTCGACCGGACCCAGGACTACCCGCGGCTGGAGGTCGTCCGGAAGTACGAGCGGGATGGGGCGCGCTACTTCGGGCCCTACTCGAGCGCCGGCGCCATCCGGGAGACCCTGCGCCTCATCAACCGCTACTTCCGCCTGCGGACCTGCACGGACCACGTGATGGCCAACAGCAAGCGCCCCTGCCTGCTCTACCAGATCGGCCGCTGCCCGGCGCCCTGCGTCTACCCGGTGCCGCCCGAGGAATACCGCCGCAGCGTGGACGAGGTGGTGCTCTTCCTGGAGGGCAAGGCCAGTGAGCTGGTGGATGGAATCAAGGGCCGCATGAAGAGCGCCGCGTCCGAGCTGAAGTTCGAGGAGGCCGCGCGCTTGAGGGATCAGCTCCTGGCCATCGAGCGCAGCCTCGAGCGCCAGAAGGTGGCCACCACCGACTTCAAGGATCAGGACGTCTTCGCCCTGTACCGCCAGGGTGACCGGATCATGTTCTACGTCCTCTGGGTGCGGCAGGGCCGGCTCAACGGCGGCCAGGCCTTCCCCTTCGGCAGCCAGGAGTTCCCTGACGAGGAGCTGCTGCCCTCCTTCGTCAACCTCTACTACGATCAGGGCAGCTTCGTGCCCGAGGAGGTGCTGCTGCCGCTCGAGCCCGAGAGCCTGGAGGGCCTGGAGGCCCTGCTCTCCGAGCGCAAGGGCGCCAAGGTCCGCGTCATGGTGCCCAAGCGCGGCGAGAAGCACGAGCTGGTGCTCATGGCCGCCAAGAACGCCGAGCAGGCCTTCATCGAGCGCAAGCGCTCCAAGGACGAGACCGACGCGGCGCTCTCCAAGCTCCAGCAGAAGCTCAACCTGCGCAACTACCCGCGCCGCATGGAGTGCTTCGACATCTCGCACTTCCAGGGCTCCAGCATCGTCGCCTCCCAGGTCGCCGTCACCGATGGCGAGGCCGACAAGTCCCGCTACCGCCGCTTCAAGATCAAGACGCTCGAGAAGCAGGACGACTTCGCCAGCATGTACGAGGTGCTCTCCCGCCGCCTCAAGCGCGGCCTGGAGGAGAAGGATCTGCCGGATCTGCTCGTCATCGACGGCGGCAAGGGCCAGCTCGCCAGCGCCCACGCCGCCATGAAGGACCTGGGTGTCGAGAAGGTGGACGTTGTAGGCCTGGCCAAGAGCCGCGACCAGGAGGTGTTCGATCGCGACGAGGAGAGCGCTCGCAGCCCTGAGCGCGTCTTCGTGCTCGGCCGCAAGGATCCGATCATCCTCCCGCAGAACTCCGCCGAGATGTTCATGCTCACCCGCATGCGCGACGAGGCCCACCGCTTCGCCATCACCTACCAGGCCAAGGATCTGCGCAAGAGCCGCATCCGCTCTGCCCTGGAGGACATCCCCGGGGTGGGAGAGGTCCGCCGCAAGACACTGCTGCGCCACTTCGGATCACTCAAGCGGGTGCAGGAGGCCACCATCGAGGATCTGGCCGAGGTGGTCGGTCCCTCGGTCGCCGAGCGGGTCCACGCCGCCCTTCACGGCCACCCCGAAGAGGACGAGGCCGACCCCATCCGGGAGGCCTCCCTGGCCGACGCTGGCGCCGCCGTGGACGAAAAATCCTCCGAAGGAGGGTCGCCAGCCGGTTCGGCGTGATTAATTTTCTGCTCGGGAATTTCGAGAGAAAAGTAAGCCGGAACCATGCGGTTTCCGGGGTTTTTCATTGCGGCTGGGCGCGGCGCTGATTTATAGCGATCGCGTTAGACGGTACGCAAAAGAGGGTGAGGGAGCGACACATGAGGCTCTATCCGAAGGTGATCCCGATCATCTCGCGGGAGTGCATCCAGCTGCTGATGCAGGACGGGGATATCGAGGTGGAGCCGATGCGGGTGGCCGACGCGGAGATGGATCTGTCGGCCATCATGCGCGAGTACCTGGCCAACGAGGAGCGTGTGAACCAGGCGACACGCGAGGCGCTGGAGCGTCGCGGGTACGACTACTCCAAGTTCAACCAGGTCAAGCGCGAGATGGCGGATGTGCGCGGCTTCAAGATGGGTGACGAGGGGATCGAATACGTCATCAATCAGATGATCGAGTTCCTGCTGATCAGCCGGAACGTCGAGGAAGTGTTCGCCGCCGACAATGTCCTGCGCTCGAAGATCCACCAGGTGATGAAGAAGCACCTGGACGTGGACGACGAGATCGACAAGGAGGCCCGCTCCCGCCTGAAGCACCTGCAGGAGGGCACCAGCGCCTTCGACATCGAGTACAACAAGACGGTGGAGCAGATCCGCCGGGCGCGCGGCCTGATCTAGCGGCGCCTGCATTCCCCCGCACCGCTGCCTACCTTGTGTGGAAGGGAGGCAGCGATGGCGGGTTCTCTTCTAGGTGTCATGGTGGCAGGTCTCCTGGCCGCTGCGCCGGCAGGAGACTTCACGTTCGAGGGCCATGAGGCCAGTGCTCGGACGACGTCCTCGGTGGGCTTCTTCGCCCAGGGGACAACCCCGTACCCCAACCTCTATGAGCGAGGCCTCGGCTCGGCGACGCTGACCGTCGAGGACCGGGTGGGCACGCCGGGGGCGACCTACGGAGACAAGGCTCGGTTGGAGGCTCAGTTCCGGCTGGGAGGGACGGAGTACCGGGTGGAGCTCAACGAGCCCGGTTTTCCGCCCGTGCAGGCTTCCGGGGGCGCGGCTGCTCCCTCGTCTGTGCCTCGGCCGGGCTACCCCGTGGACGGCGGGGTGATCCTGGATCGGGACATGAATGGCTCCAGTGGCCTGGGCTGGCCGTTCACGACGCGGGTGCACGCGGCCATCGCCGTGTGGGGCGTGGGGAGCGTCTGGCGCAATGGCCAGCTCCTCACCGACACCGCGGTGATCCAGGCCAACGCGCTGTCCCACGGCGCGTTCACGGATGATGAGTCCCACCAGCCGCTCCCGGTGGCGCGCGAGGGGGACACGGAGTTCGAGGTGCTCGCGTGGAACCTGCCTCCGTCCGCCGAGCCGCGCGGCTTCATCCAGTTCTCCTTCGACGATGTGGAGATCGAGCTCGGTGGGCGCACGGTGAAGTCCGTGGCGGCGCTGCCGAGCGTGATGACGGTGGACTCCATGGGCCCCATGGCGGTGTTCGGCGGGGTGGGGCAGAACGGTACGTTCGTGCCGTCGGCTCCGACGCCGCAGCAGGCCCAGGGCACTGGCGGTGCCGGCTTCGACTTCAACGCGGCGCCCGTGACGGGGACTCCGGGCGGCCCGGTGACTCCGGTGAGCCCGGGGACGCTGGGCGGGCCTCTCTCACCGGCGCCGCTCGCCGTGCCGGGCGTGAGCGTGGGCACGGAGGCGACTCGCGTGGGGACGGCGTCTACGGCGGTGCCGGGAGTGCCCGGGCAGCCCATCAGCGGGCCGGTGACGACCGCGACGCTCGTGGGGCCTGGGGCGGTGACGCCGGATACGATCAGCGGCACCTTCCCCACCACGGGCGCGCCGACGCCTGCCGCGAACATCTCGGGCGTCATGCCGGGCACGCCCGCTCCGGGCTCCGCGCTCGCGGCGCAGCAGCCGGTGCCTACGGGGGCTCCGGCTCCCGGTGGCGCCGCGGAGTCGGGTGTGGCGCTCGGCACGACGCCTCCGACGCTGTCCACCGCGGGGACCTTCACCGTGCCGATCTCTCCGCCGAACTTCACCAACTTCGCGGGCACGGGCCAGGTGAGTCCGGGCATCGTCGCCACCGCGCCGCCGATCGGCTCGGATACGACGATTCCCACGCCGCCGCTGCTGGGCTCTCCCGCGCCGCTCACCGCCGCGTCCGCGCCGCCGCTGCTCGGCACGCCCGCGCCGCTCAATGCAGCGCCCCCACCGGCGCTGATCACAGCTCCCGCCCCGGGCAACGTGACGCCTGGAGCGGCCACTTCGGCTCCAGTCACTTCGGGCACGACGCTGGTGACGCCTCCCTCGAGCCCGCCCGCCTCGCCGGGCGGTACGGGAGTGCCTCCCTCCATCTGACGCGAGCAGGCACGGAGCGGGCGAAAAATTGACCGTTCGCTACGTGCCTGTAGCTTCAGCGCATGTCGATGTCCGTCACAGCCTTTGCCGTGCCCGCGACTTCGCGCCCCACCAGCGAGAACCCGCTGAGCGAGGCGATGGAGAACCTGGCGAGGGTGCTGCCTGCGCGTACGGATGCGTCGGTGCTGGTGGATCTCCTGGGGGATGATCTCCGCGAGGGGCTCGATGCCCTGGGAGACGTGGAGTGCCACTTCGCCGACGTGCTCGATGCCATGCGCATGGAGCGGCCTTCGCCGTTCACGCTCGTCTCCGTGGGAGATGATCAGCTCGTCCTCGAGCGGCTCGAGGTCCTGGATCGCGTGGTGACCCAGGTCCGGCGCCGGCTCTCGCAGGCCGCGGGGATGATGCGCCAGCTGCCGCTGCCGCTCGGGGACAGCTGAGCGAAGTGGAAGCGCCGCGCTCCCGAGCAGAAGAAGCGCGGCGCCTCGACTGCCTCACCGTGGTAGCGAGGAATCGCCCCGGGTAGTAGGGTGCCTACCTGGGAGGTTACGCACCCTTGTCCGTATCTGCGACGGTGGCCCTGGTGCTCATCCTGGGAGGAACAGGAGCGCAAACCCAGCCCGCGCCAGCCCGTGAGCGGCGAGAGCGCTCCGTGACCCTCTCCGGCACTCCCCTGGAGGTGCATGTCGCTCAGGGGATTCGCACGGTGTTCCTGTTCGGTGTCCCCGTCCGGGGTAAGGCCGTCGAGGTGGACAGGGGGCGGATCCAGATCGTGGACTCGGGTGAGCGGTCGATCATCATCCAACCCCTGAGCGAGCCCCAGGCCGGTGAACGCTGGACGATGCGTGTACCGCTGGCGGAGGGAACCTCCTTCGAGCTGGCCGAGTTCACGCTCGTTGCGACTCCCGCCGAGGTGGACACGGAGATCGACGTGGCTGTGAGCGAGCGGCGGGACGCAGGGTGTCAGGCCGCCTGCGCGCCATGTGCCGCCGCCATGGGGCCCGTGGACGCCGTCATCTCTGGCCTCATCGACCAGGAGGGCATCCGAACCGCCACGTTTACTGACTTCACCGAAACCGAGCGTGGCTTTAAGTCGCACGATGGAGTGTCCTATCGCGCGTGGAACTGGGGGCTGGTGGACGTGAAGATCACGCTTCCTCCTGGGCACCAAGCGTGGAAGCTGACCCGCGCCACGTTGATGGGTAAGACTGGTGAGGTGCCGGTGCGGGCCGTGAAGACAGTTCCAGACCCGGAGGACCCTACCTCGGTGAGGGTGCTCGTGGCAGCGGACATCCCGCCAGAGGGAGCAGGCACGGAATTCACCCTGCAATTGCATGGCGCGGAGGGGGCTCCTCCCTTTTCGATTCCCACGGTGAAGCTGCCGCCAGCCAACGAGGGTCATCAATGATTGGAGCGGTGGAGCTGCAACCTGGCACTCTCGTGGACGGGTGGCAGATCGTCCGGGCCCTGCGCACCGGCGGCTTCGGTGCCGTCCATCAGGCCGAGAAGCACGGCAAGGCGGTCGCGCTCAAGGTGGCCCTGCACCGCGAGCAGAGCGGCGACACGGGCAGGACGCATGCACGCGCGCTGCGCGAGGTGGCCACCCTGCTGATGATGGACCACCCCAATCTCATCAAGGCGCGGGGGTTCGGGTACTTGCCGGATGGCCGTGTGTACCTGGTGCTGGAGTACGTGGACGGCTGGACGCTGGGCGACTGGCTGGAGCGCATGCACCCCACCTTCCGCGAGCTGGTGCACGTCTTCTCCCGGATTGCCGAGGCCGTGGCCTATATGCACGCGCGGGGCGTGCTTCACCGGGACCTGAAGCTGTCCAACGTGATGATCCGCAAGAGCGACGGGGAGCCCCTCATCATCGATCTGGGCTGTGCGACCTACGTCAACGCCGAGGAGCTGACCACCACGCCGTTACCCCCGGGCACTGAGCGCTACCGCGCGCCCGAGGCGCGGAAGTTTCTCCACCAGCGGGGGCGCAAGCGTGGGGCGCGTTACCCGTTCCAGGTGGCGGATGAGCTCTTCGCCGTGGGGGTGATGCTCTACGAGTTGCTGACGGACCCGCTGCCGGCCCAGGACCACCCGCGGCCCGATTTCGCGGATCCGTTGGCGAACCTGCTCCCGCCCCGGCAGGTCAACCCCCGCGTACCGGAAGCCTTGAGCGTGCTGGTGGAGGGGCTGCTCGCGCACGATCCAGCGCGACGGCCGGAGAGCTTCGAGACACTCCGGCGCAAACTGACGGAGCTGGCAGGGCACCAGGGGCCGGAGTACGCGGGGGAGGTACATCCGCCCTCGGCGCAGAGACAGCCCGCCCCCGGCCAAGGCAGGCAGGCCGAGCCAGCGAAGTACCGGGGTCGCAAGCCATGGGTGTTCACGGGCGTGGTGGCTGCCGTCATGCTGGCGGCGGCGGCGGCCGTGGGACTGGCGCGTGGACACAGCCCCTCGCCTCCGCTGCCGGCTGCGCCAGGAGTCCCAAGTCCTGGCCCCGCACTGCCCTCTATGAATTCCTCGCCTGGGTCCACGCCCGCTCCAGCGCCAGCGCTCGGCCCAGCTCCCACAACTCCTGCCACTGCACCGGAGGAAGGACCCACCGTGAAGCTCAAGCCGCCAGCTGCTCTCCCGTCAGCACGTACCGTACGCGCGCCGAAAGCAGCCTCCGATCCAGGCAAGCCCGGCTCCCCGGCCTGGTGCAAGGCCGTGCCCCTGGCAGTTGCCCTCGCCCAAGGGTGCGCGTCCGCCCAATTCAGACCCCCCGAGAACTTCGAGTGCCCGCCCGGGGCCGTTGCAGCCATGAAGAAACTGGGCTGGCGCTTTGGTGCGTACGAGTCAAGAATCAGGATCAGGCTTGACGAAAGAGGCCCGGACGATGGCTCTTACTGGCTGACTCTTGGGCCAGTGGTGGGTGTCGTTACGGATCAGTTCGGGAGAGATCTGTTCCCGGCCGGTATGCTGCTCAGCGGCAGGCTCTATGTCACCGAGAAGTCGAAAGAATATCCCCTCGGTAGGCTCATCGGCTTTTACGACCACGTCGAGATCCAGGGCAGAGGGAAGTTTCCGGTGTGTCTCGCCACCTTCAACCCCATCCCGGTGCTGGAAGCCAAGGGCGACACAGTCAAGGCGCAAAGCATGGCGACTGTGGTCCCGAGAAGGGCATGGGAGGGCCTGAAGGAGTAGACACGCTCCGGCAGGCGCCCTTGGCGGTGGAGGGGGGCGGCGGAATTGTGTCCTGACAACCTGCTCCGTTGTTCACTTGACCCCAACGTACGGGGTAGTGTGGTGCTGTCGCGCGGCACTCCGCTCGCGCCTCTAGGAGCTTCCATTCCATGGCCATGGCCCAAGGTCCCCAGCGCCCCGAGGGCGTGATCCTCTTCTCTCACGGCGGGTTCTCGTATGCGTTCGTGCGCGAGCTGGCGCTGATGAACCACGGCGAGACGGTGATGCTCGTGCAGCAGTACTCACGCCAGGGCCCCGAGGGCCAGTACATCGTCCGCAGCCTGCCAGCCACCTCGCACCTGTACGGGCCCGAGGCGCTCGCCCGGATCCGCTCGCGGCTGGAGGAGGAGGTGCGGCTGGCCTCCTATCTCGAGCACCCCAACATCGCGCGCATCTTCGGGCGGGCCGAGGCGCAAGGCGTGCTCTACGTCCTCTCCGAGCGCGTCCCGGGGATGACGCTCAACACCCTGGTCACTGAGGCGATGCTGCGCGGGGCCCGCCTGTCCGCGGCCTTCGCGCTCTACGTGGGCGCCGAGGTGGCCAGTGCCCTGCACCATGCCCACTCGCGCACGGACGAGCAGGGGCGCCCGCTGGGCATCATCCACCGCGACGTGAACCCCGCCCGGATCTCCCTGCGGCCGGACGGCCGGATCAGCGTGGCGGACTTTTCGCTGGCGCGCTCGCTGCTGCCGGGCCGGGTGGCCACGTCTCTGCCGAGGCCGCGAGGGGAAGCCTATTACGCCGCGCCCGAGGCGCTGCTGGGCGAGCCGATGGATGCGCGCTCGGATCTGTTCGCGCTCGGTCTGGTGCTGCTGGAGCTGGTGAGTTGGAAGGGCCTCTACAGCACCGCCACCCTGCGCGCCGAGGACATGGAGGCGGCGCTCACCCCCGAGGTGCGGCCCCAGGTGTTTGCCGCCCTCACCACGGCGATGCTGGCCAACCTGCCCGAGCAGGTGGACGAGTACATTCTGCGAGCGGCCACGTACTCGGCCCAGGAGGTGGAGGAACTCACGGAAGAAGTCTCCCCCCCGCTGCGCTCCATCTTGCGAACGTTGCTCCAGCGGAGCCCGGAGGATCGTTACCCGTCCGCGGCGGCGTTGGAGGAGGAGCTGCGCAAGGGGCTGGCCGAGCTGGGAGCGCCCTACGGAGCAGCCGAAGCAATCGCCGAGGTCCGCAGCCTGTCGGCTCAGGCCAAGATACACAAGGGCGTGGGCGGCCCCATGACACAGGACTCCGCATCCCTGGAGCACAAGCTGTCCGCTGATCACGTCACCACGACGCCAGGCCGCTCTGCGTAATGCCGGGCGGAGCAAGCTGTCCCATAACTGGGGCAGTCTCATGATCGAGACGTATTACATCGGCGCTTACTGGGGAGCGCGGAAGGAGGACGCTGAAGCGTGCGCTCGGCGTCTGGCGACTAGCGGGTCCGAGAGTTGCTGGACCGCGCGGGGCTACTCAAAGCCAGACCCGCGCAGCCCTCGAAGCTGTAACAGGCCGGCACGGGCTCAGAGTGAGCCCAGGAACTTCACCAGCGCCGCGCGATCCTTCGCCGGCAACGTGCGGAATTTCTCCCGAGCGTGCTCGGCCTCGCCGCCGTGCCAGAGGATGGCCTCCTCCAGCTTGCAGGGAGCCTACATCCTCAATCAGTGGGAGGCGGGAGGCTCACGCGGCGTCACCCAGCGGGGCGTGGTCTTCCTGCCAGCAGCGGTTTCTACTGCTCACTGACTCCGCATGGGTCCTGGTGAGCGGAGGGGGGAGAACACATGAGCTCAGGCCGCTTCCACCTGCTCCATCGCTGCGGTACTCGGCATTGGGGGATGCTGGTGCTCTGGGGAGTGTTGGCGGGCTGCGCCAGCGGCAAAGCGGACATTCCCCTGGGCGCGAGGGTGGAGTTCGAAAACCTGCGCTACCGGCCCGCCACCCCACAGCCCATGCCGAACACGGCGGCACGCGAGAAGGCTCAGCTACAGCCCACGTCCGCTCTCGCGGCAGTGGCTGGCGGTGGCCCCACGGGGATGGTGACGCGGGCGGTGTTGGGCGGCGTCCGGGCTCTGGACGCCTTCGACGCAGTGCTGGTGCTGGCCGGGCTGGACAACCCCGAGGCGCTACCCCTGCCCGAGGCGCCCCTCACCCCCGAGGACGCAGCGGCTCTCTATGACGAGTTGCTGGACAAGCCCGTCCCCCTGGCCCAGTTCGGTCCTCGGTTGGTGGCCTCCTACCTGTTGCGCGAAGCCATGGAGGCAGAAGAGGAATTGCCCCGGGAGGTGCTGCTCCAGCGGGTGCAGCGCTTCCAAGGGCTGGCGGTGCTGAGGCCCGATGGTTACCTGGCGTGGGCGCTCACCGGACAGACGCAGCAGCACGTGGCCGAGGTGGAGTGGAAGGACGGCGCCTTCCGGGCTCACGCCTTCGAAGTGGGCCGCTTCTACTCGGGCCGCAACGGCATGGCCTTCTTCGCAGTGGATGAGCAGCTGCGGGACAACAAAGCCTCCGGCGTGCTGGCCGAGGTGTACGACGACGCGGACATTATCAGCCGCACGCTGGACGGAGCCGAGGCCTCCTACGTGGAGTTGGCGCTGTCCATCGGCAAACTGGTGAGCCACCCCATGCAGAGCGCCGAGGACTTGAAGCACCTGCCCTCCGCCCTGGCCGCTCTCCTGGAGACCTCGCCCGAGTACCTGGAGCGCTTCCGGTTGATGACGCGCGGAGAGCAGATCCGCGCGCTGTCGAAGCTGGGCACCACGCTGCTGTCCACGTACGGAGCGGCGGGAAGCACCACCCGGACGGTGGGGGCGGTGGGCCGTGGGCTGGAGTCCCTCTCCGTGCCCGCACTCACGTTGACGGTGGAAGGGGCGCTGGTGGTGGAGCGGGTGGTGGTGCCAGCCGGGCGCGTGGTGACGGCGCTGAGCGGCGGGCCGGGAGCGGCCATCATCCTCCATCGCGCTGGCGACGCGGCCAAGGGGCAGCCCGCGGCTCCGGAAGGTCCCGGAGAATGGGGACCGGCTAACGAATCCATGAGCAAGCGCTCGGCGCGCTACCAGGAGCAGATCACCGGTCACTCGACCAGCGAGGCGTACTGGGTGGGTGGCAAGGACTTGAAGAGCGGCGGGGTGAAGCTCGATGGCTTCAAGGACGGGACATTGCTGGACGCGAAGGGGCCTGGCTACGCCAACAAGTTCAACGACAACCTCACGCCCAAACCTTGGTTCAAGGAATCAGGGGCCAGGCAACTCATCAAGCAGGCCCAACGCCAGCTTAAGGCAGCCTCGGGCGTGCCCATCCGCTGGCACGTGGCGGAGCAGAAGGCGGCAGACGCCATCCGCGAGCTACTGAAGGGCGAGAAGGTGCGGGGGATTGAGGTGGTCTACACACCCGCGCTGCAATAAGCATCGCTCTATGATCGAGACGTATTACATCGGCGCTTACTGGGGGGCCCGGAAGGAGGACGCTGAAGCGTGCGCTCGGCGTCTGGCGACTCTGGTCCAGTTGCTGGCGCCAGTGGATCCGCTCTTCGCCAGTTGGTTCAAGGGCTCGAAGTCCCTCAAACAGTCGCTGACGCGCCCGCTGGAACTCGAACTCTCCAGTCTCCAGAAGTACATCCAGCGCAATCTCATGCGCGACGACCGGCGCCAGCCCATGGAAGATCTGGGCTTCAATTTGGGTCTGTGGAATGGGCGCCAGGGAGGGAACGACGCCTGGCTGAGCATTGGCTGCGGGGGGTATTGGGAGCAAGTGAGCAACCGGTGTGTTCTCAGAGCGCCTGATGAAGGGCCTGGCTCAGAGCGGGTCCTGACCACCGCCTTTCAGACTCAAGCGCTGCGGGCGCTTGCCACCGCGTGGGACCCAGACTGGGGTGCGGCGGTCTCCAACGTCCACCGTGACATCATCGAGAAGAAGTCCCCGGACATATGGGTAGGCTGGGTGACCTACCTCTCGCGCCGACTGGGCCGCGTGCCCCCGCTCCCCGCGCCGGTGCGCATCGAGCCCGTGGAGGATCAGGGCACGCTCATCCTCCTCACCCCCGAGCTGTTTACGGCCTCCAACCCCGAGCATGTCGCCCTGGCCGAGCGGGTCCGAGAGTTGCTGGACCGCGCGGGGCTACTCAAAGCCAGACCCGCGCAGCCCTCGAAGCTGTAACAGGCCGGCACGGGCTCAGAGTGAGCCCAGGAACTTCACCAGCGCCGCGCGATCCTTCGCCGGCAACGTGCGGAATTTCTCCCGAGCGTGCTCGGCCTCGCCGCCGTGCCAGAGGATGGCCTCCTCCAGCGTCCGGGCGCGGCCATCGTGCAGGTAGCTCGCGTACGGGAGCACCGTCTGCGTCAGCCCAAGCCCCCACAGCGGCGCGGTTCGCCACTCGGTGCCGTCCGCCGCTCCATCCGGCCGCCTGTCCGCGAGCCCCTCGCCCATGTTGTGGAGCAGCAGGTCCGTGTACGGGTGGATCTCCTGGTGGGCCAGCTCCGGCAGCGGGCTGTCTCCAGTTTTCAGCGTGTCGCGGTGGCACTGCTCGCACCCAACCGATTTGAACAGCTCCTCGCCGTGCTGCACCTCCGCGTCCTCGAGGCCCGTGCGTCCCGGCACGCCGAGCGACTGCGCATAGAAGATCGCGGCCTCCAGCGTCTCCTGCGGCAGCTCGAACGAGCCATCGGACTCGGGGTTGAGCGAGTTCGAGATGCCCATGTCATTGAAGTAGGCGTCGGCCGACTGCTGGAACAGGTTGGGGCTGTTGGCCTTCAACCCGAACCGCCCCGGCGCCAGCGCCTGGGCCCGAGCATCCCAGACCTGGTTGAGCCGCCCGGAGATGCCATCCTTGTTGTGATCGTCCGGATCCTCCAGAGAACGCAGCGTGGACACGTCCACGGCCTCGAGCAGCCCCAGCCCGAAGACGGGAGGCGGCAGGCGCAGCGAGGTGAGCATGTCCGCGGGCGGAGTGGAGCCATCACTCGGAGCGATGTGGATGCGCGGGCTCCGCAGGCCGTAAGCCGTGCCGTCGCCATACGTGCCCGAGCTCTCCTCCCACGACAGCGTGACGGAGGCCGCGGGCGTGGCGCCATAGACGGCCTGATCCCGGATCTGAAGACCCAGGCCTGGCACCGGCACGGCGCCATTCAGGTGGTTCGGCGTACCCTCGGGCAGGCTGACGCGCACGAGCAGCTGCGTGCGCTGGGGCCCGGGGCCCATCACCGGCATGCCCCGGCCGTTGCGCAGGTGGCAGCCGTTGCACGAGTTGTTGTTGTAGATGGGCCCGAGCCCCGGGTTCACCGGAGCCGGCCCGGGGACGAACACCGCCGCGAAGGCCGCATCGCCCGCGCGGTGGCGCGCGAGATCCTCCTCGGAGAGGTTCGGTGCCGGCTGGGCATAGGCGAGCGAGGTGCGATCATCAATGGTGGTCGCCCCGCCCGCGCGAGGAGGCTCCGGCTCGCCGCAGCCCGAGAACAGCGCCACCGTGGCGCACAGCGTGAAGATCCGTCGCATGGTGTGTCCCCCCAACGCACTCACCGAGAGGTGAGCGGCTTGATCTCTTGCTCGAACGTGGACTGGGCCTTGCGGATGGCGGCCTGCGCGGCCTCGATCTTGTCCGCCGCGGCGGGATTCCGGATCGAATCGCGGAAGGGCTCAGGGATCTGGCCCAGGGCCGTGATGGCGTCCGTCAGCTCCTGGCGGACGAGCGCATCCAGCTCTGGCTTCTCGGACTGCACGAGATCCGAGAGCGTGCGCCCGTGCGGCGTCGCGCCCGGCAGGTGCCCGAGGTAACCGTTCTCCACGCTGCGGATGTTGTTGGCGAAGTCGGTGAGCGAGGTGTAGGCGAACTGGCTCTCCACCAGCTCCGGATCCTTCGCGTCGTACGGATCGGCGATCTTCCCGTTGGCCACCTCGTCGAGGATGCCAATCATGCCGCCCACCATCTCCTGGGCCGCGGCCTCCACGGACGGGTAGGCGGAGTTGCCCGCCTGGCCCGCGTTGGCCAGCACCTCCCGGTACGGCGGGTGGCCATCCACCGACTGCGTCCAGGAGTTCGCCAGCGCGGCTCCAATGCCCTTCACCTCGGCGGAGATGGCCTTGAGGTAGTCGAACTGGCGCTGGGTGAAGTCCCCGGTCTTCTTCGTGCGGCCTTGGCCAAAGAGCAGGTACTCCACCGTGTGGAAGCCCTTCTGCGTCTCCTGGAGGTTGTGCACGTACTGAGGGGTGAAGGCGTCATTGCTGGCCAGCACCGCGTCCAGATCCGAGCGGTTCACCGGCCAGCTGTCGATGGCTGGATCGTAACCGTAGGACTCCACCGGGCCAAAGAGGAAGGCCTCGCTCTGCTCCCAGGGGACACGCGCCGCGAGCCAGGCCTCCTGGGCCGCGTTCAGCCTGGCGTCGGTGGGGTCTGCCGTGAACGCCTGGACCGCGGTGTCCAACTCGCCCAACCGCGTGGCGAGCTGCTGGTAGGTGGCCACCACCACGTCATCCGTGAAGTGGGTGATGATCTCCGGATCGAACGAGGGCTGGGTCTGGCCACCACCCTCGGAGCCACAGGCCGCCAACGCGAGCGCGCCGGCGAGCGTGAGGGAACGGAAGGAGAAGCGCGAGAGTGTCATGAGGTCATCCTCCAGGGATCAGTAGTCGAAGCCGGTCGAGACCCGGACGGTGTTCTCGGGCCGGAAGCGTGAGGAGTCACCGAGGCGGCGGTGACTGAAGTCGAGCTTGGCGAAGGCCACTCGGGCCAGGGTGTACGACGTGCCCACCGTGTAGATGGAGCGGGTGAAGCGCGGGTTGTCGAAGAGCTCGGTGCGCGGGTGGAACATCGAGTCCGCGTAGTCGAAGCGCACGAAGGGCTCGAGCCGGTGGTCACTGCCGAGCCCGAGGCTCGGGGCGATGTTGAAGCCCAGCTCGCCCCAGATGGCCAGGGCGTGCTCGGCCACCGGGGTGCGCAGCACGTTCAGCAGGGTGGACAGGCGCGCGTTGCGCGCGGAGATGTCATCCGCGTTCTGCAGGTAGCCCCACATGGCCATCGCCTTGGCGCGCCACGGGCCCCGGTCCACCGACAGGTGCGCGTCCAGCAGCAGCAGCGGCGCGGAGACGTAGCCGCACGGCGCCACCTCGCGATCATTCGCCTCCTCGCACGCCTTCACCAGGTCCGGCTTGGGGCGGTTGCGCGTGGTGTCCCCGTAGTAGGCAGAGCCCCCGAAGACGAACCCCTCGAAGCGGGAGACGTCCGCGCGCAGCACCGCGGCGAGATCCGTGGCGCGGTTCAGCTCGAAGCGGTGCTGGTGCCCCAGCGCCACCCAGTGCTGGGAGCTGAAGGCGGTGGAGTCCAACCCGTTGACCACCTGCGCCGTCAGCGTCAGGCCGCCCTCCAGCTTCGCCTGCGCCTGCACGCCCATCTCGTCCCAGGTGTTGGGGATGATCAGCGTCTCCGCCTCATCGCGGAGGGTGCCCAGGTAGTCCGTGGGCCGGTACCACGCGCTCAGCGTGCCCACCGCCACGTAGAAGCGCCCGGCCTGCACCGAGAAGTGCTCCCCGAAATTCTTCTTCAGGTAGAACTCCTCGACCAGGGCCTCGCCGCCCTTCTCGACTTCCTGCTCGTACTCGCCGAACTCCTCGTACTCGAGCTCCGTCGCCGACCCCGTGCCGCCGTGCTCGAATTCGATCTCGATCTCGGCCTCGAGCCCGTATTGGGGCAGGCCGCCCTCCAACTCCAGCACCAGCCGCGTGGTGTCGAACGCCAGCCGCGAGTCCTTCTGCGAGCCCCCCTCGCGGTTCTGGTTCTCCCCGTAGTTGAAGTAGGCGAACTGCAGATCCCCGTAGCCGCCGAACCTCAGGTGGAGCGGGGGCCGCTTCTTCTTCTCGTCCTCGTCGTCCTCGTCGCCGTCGTTGTCCCAGCCCTCGTGCGCCTTCGCCGGGTACGGCGCCAGCACGCGCCCCGGCTCCGCGGGCGCTTTCTCCTCGGGCTTGCGCTCCGGCTCCTCGGCGCGGGCGGGGAAGGCGCCAAGCACGGCGGCGGCACACAACAGGGCGGGAGCCAGGCGAGGGGAGCGCATCGGAATGGCGCGAACCCTACCCGAAGCGCTTTTGATTTTGCAAATCGGAATCAAATTGGGGGCAAAAAAAGCTCCCCACGCGGGGGAGCAGGGTCCACCATCGGTCAGCGCTCGCGGCCGCTGGTTACCACTTGAGCTCTTCCTTGCCCTTCTGGGCGCGCTTCTCCTTCTCGCCCGGGCGCGTGTAGGCGGTGAGCGTGGCGCGCACGGCGCCCAGATCCAGGGTGCCCACGGCCACCAGCGGCAGGCGGCGCGCGTCGTCGGAGATCCACACGTGCACCTCGCGCTTCTGCGTGGGCTTGTCGATCCGCACCGCGGTGCCGTTCAGGTACCACGCGTCGAACTGGCCGAGCGGCAACGAGATGTGCTCGCGCTTCACCACCGTGCCGCTCAACCGCCACAGCCGGCGGATGCCGTACACGTCGAAGCACACGGGCAGGCCCTCCTTCATGGGCAGCTGGCGCATCAGGTAGATGGCGCCGGCCACATCCAGCCCGTCCTTGTCGTAGGTGTAGTCGTAGTGGCCCGGCGGCTTGGCGTCGATCAGGTAGTCCACCTTCACCGAGCGATCCTTGGCGCCGAAGGCCACATCCACCTTGCGGTGCACCTCGTTCTCCGTGGCGTCCTCGGTGTAGCGCGAGGGCCGCAGCGTGCGCGGGTGCAGGTAGCTGGTGCTCACGCCCTTCACGCGCCGCACCTTGGAGAAGAAGGTGTTGGTCTGCGCCTCGACCTGGATGGGCAGGGAGCCCTTGTCGATGGGCTGCACCTTCATGGTCAGCTTCCCCGCCTGCGCGCCCAGGGCGTCCAGATCGAACTCGAGCAGCTCGCCGGGCATGAAGGCCAGGGGCGTGTGCAGCGCGGGCAGCGGGTTGGGGCAGGCGGGCACGGGCTCGGCCGGAGTGGCCGGCGGGGCCATGTCCTGCGACGGTGGAACGTCCTGGGCCGAGGCCTCGGAGCCCGCGGGCTTCTGGGCCTGTGCGGCGGTGGCCACCAGAACGAGGCTGGCCAGGAGAATGGAGCGCATGCGGTTCATCCTGCTCTCAGGAAGGCGGGGAAACGGGTTTCAAGGTCGGACGCCAGGGCGCTTCGCATATTCGGAGGACTCCCAGCGCTTGCGCAGGCGGGTGGTCAGGTCCTGCCGGACTTGTACCCATTTTTCGACATCCTGCTCGATTTCATAGCCCGAGCGAGCGAGCCTGCGCGCGAGCGACCGGGCGGACTCCTCATCCCCGAGCCGCGCCAGCAGGTGCAGGTACTCATAATCCTCCAGGCCATCGCGGATCTGTTTGAGCCGCAGGGACACCACGGGTTGATGCCCCTGGGTGCCCAGTCGCTCCGGAGTCCCAGGGTAGAAGAGGGTGCCGTCGCCGTTGCCACCGAACTCGAAGACATCCTTCCACGGATCCTTCGTGTTGTAGGCGAAGACGGTGTCGTAATAGAGCTCGCCGTCCACGCCGGCGAGGAAGGCCAGCGGCCCCATGGCCCGGTTGAGCGTGGCCGGGTGATCCACCATGTACGAGGCCCAGCCGCTGTAGACGCGCTCGATGGTGGGATCCGCCGCCGGGCCGCCCGTGCAGCCCTGTGAGTTGCAGCTCTGGTACCACCACACCCGCGCCCCCGCCGGGAGCTTGGCCCGCAGCTTGTCGATGGGCAGCACGTTGCGGCAGGTCTGCGGCCCGGGGCGGGGGAAGAAGCAGTTGAGGGTGGGCGAGAGGATGTCCGCGGAGTCACGCAGCGAGTCATCCAGCGGCGCGGTGACGAGCACGGGGATGCCATGGCCCGCCGCGCGCACCCGCGAGGACTGCGCCTTCACGAGCGGCACGTCCTCCGGCTTGGGCTCGTCCTTGGTGTAGAAGAAGAGCTGCGCCGTCCAGCCCTTGCTTCGGAAGTGCTCGGCGAAGGCGCGGTAGTACGCCACCTTCTCCGAGTCGGTGCTGCACTGGCGGGAGTCGCGCACCTCGGCGGTGGTGAAGCGCGCGCCCGAGGGAAGGATGCTCCCGTCGAGGAAGGGCGTCAGCTCCTCGTCATACGCGCGGAAGTCCACCACCGCGCGGCCGTCCTCGAAGCGCACCGGCGGCGGCGTCATGCTCATGCCATGCGCGCTGAGGCGGTGCTCCAGCAGCGTCCGAGCGTAGGCGCGCAGCAGCTTCCGGGCCTCGGGAGACTCCGGAGACAGCCCGTGGCCCTTGGCGATGCTGTAGAGCGAGATGCCGAAGCTCGTCGGCAGCGAGGCCGTCGCCGGCAGCACGAAGGGCTGGACCTCCACGGTGAAGGGCACCGCTGGCACCGCGACTCCGTCCGCCTTCACGCGCAGCTCGCCATGGTACGTCCCGGGCTCTTGCGCCTCGGGCGTGCACACCTCCACGTAGAGGATGGCGGGCAGCGAGGGCTCTCCCGGTGTCTCCACCGGCACGAGCGGATCCGGCCAGGGCCCCGTGGCACCCTGGCTATTGGAGGGAGTCTTCACATCGATGAAGGCCTCGCGCCACAGCGAGGCGGGCAGCGCGGCCCCGGGCCCCTTCAGCGAGAGGGGAGCCGCCGTCACCCGGCGGACGTTGCCGGGGAGCACCACTTGCGTGCCTTCACACTCGCCGCGCGCCACGCTCAGCCGGGCCTCGGAGGAGCCCTCCACCGAGACGCCCGGCCTCACCTTCACCAGCGAGGACACCACCTTCGGCCCCGGCGATGCGGCCAGCACCGCCGTGAGCGCCCACGCCCATCCCGCTCCCATACCCCCACCTTCCGCGGCCTAGCCGCCTGTCTCGTCGTTCATCGCCACCAGACGGCCCTGCTTGTACTCGGACAGCTCCGCCACGATGGAGCCCAGCACGAAGTCCGCCTCGATGCGTACTGGCACGTGGCTGGGGTCCGTCGTGATGTACGCGACGATGTCGCGCTGGGCCTGGAGCTTCCCGGAGAACTCCGTCTGGAACTTCACGCGGAAGACCTCGCGCTCCCCGAGCGCCGTCTTCATCCGCTGCCGTCCGTCCACCTTCGCGCGCAGCAAGAAGCTCTTCAGGCCCGTGAAGACCGGGTAGGTGTACTCCTGGCCCTCGACGAGCTCCCGGTTGCGCAGCGCGAACATGGCGCTCGCCAGATCCATGGCTCCGGCGGGCACCTCGTGGGTGGCCTCGACGGGCTCGGCGCCCTCTTGCTGCTTGATGACGTGCGCGGTGAGGCCATCGTCCTGCAGCTGGATGCGCTGGCGGCGCCGCTTGTTGTTCTCGTCCACGAAGAAGTCACTGCCCAGCGAGCGCTGGCCTCCGGCGTGCCAGTAGGTGACGAACTTGTCCTTGATGGGCCACGCGCCAATCACAGGGTCCGACTTCGCCAGCGAGATGATGGGCCACACCTGCTGGCCCCACTGCTTCATCGGCGCGCCGACGGTGATCTGCGCCGTGCCCGCCGTCACCCCGAGGTACTGGACGCGATACAGCGACTGCTCCCCGGGACCGAACGCCTGGTGGAGCTCCTGGGCCGTGGCCACACGGGAGAACATCATCGCTGACAGCAGGGCCACGATCGCATCGCTGAACCGCCTGTGCATGTTGTGCTCCTGGACTCGGGGTCCCGCCCTGCCTTGGTGAAAGGCCGGGCGAATGTAGGTAGTCCGCTTTGGCGCCGCCAACCGCTCCGGCTTCCACCATCCCACTGGCGTGCACTTCCCTGGACGACAGGGCAGCTCCCATCATTCAACGGGAGGCACTCCTCTGGGTAGGCGTGAGTAGTAGAGACCCCCCGAGGCCCGCCTACACCCCTGGACAGCGAGCGGAAGGGCAGCGCCGCCGCGTGGGAGCCCCACCCCCGGCGTGAACGAGATGGAGCGCCCCAGGGACACCGCTGGTAGCCTGCGCGGCACGGAGCCCGGTGCGCCGGGCCCAGACAGAGGAGGAGCCAGGCCATGCATGACTTCGACGCGAGCGATGACGACGACAAGGGGAAGAAGGGCAAGTCGGGCAAGGCGATCAAGGAGTTCGACTGTCCGTCGTGCAACGCCAACAACCCCACGGACGAGCCCATCACCGACGGGGCCGAGCTGCGCTGCAACTACTGCGGCAATGACTTCCTGGTGACCTTCACCGACTCGGGCCGCATGCGCTTCAAGGAGCTGTAGCCGCCGGAGGGTCCGGGGCGGGCTTTAGGCCCGCTCGCCGAAGATGGCGGTGCCCACGCGGACCAGGGTGGCGCCCTCCTCGATGGCCAGCTCGAAGTCGTGCGTCGTCCCCATGGAGAGGCCCGCCAGCCCGTGCGTGCGGGCCAGCTCGCGCAGCCGCCGGAAGTGGCCGCGCGCCTGCTGCTCGTCCTCGGTGGGCGGAGGCAGCGCCATCAACCCCTCCAGCCGCAGCCCGGGCAGCGCGCGCACCTCGTCCAGGAACGCTCCGAGCGCCTCGGGCGCCAGCCCGCTCTTGCTCTGCTCGCCGCCGATGTTCACCTCGGCGTAGCAGGGCAGGGGCGCGTCGGCCCGGCGCTTGGACAGCTCCTTCGCCACGTCCAGCCGATCCAGCGCGTGGAAGGCATGGGCCGCCTTGGCCACGTACTTCACCTTGTTCGTCTGCAGCGGCCCGATGGCGTGCCAGCGCAGCCCCTCCAGCCCGGCCAGCTCCGCGGCCTTGTCCCGCAGCTCCTGCGCGTAGTTCTCGCCGAAGTCCCGCTGGCCGGCCGCGTACGCCTCGCGGATCAGCTCCGAGGGCTTGAGCTTGGACACCGCCAGCAGCGTTACGGAATTCACGGGACGCCCCGCGCGAGCACACGCCGCGGCCACCCGGGCTCGAATCTGGGCCAGCCGCTCCGCCACCTCGCTCATGAAACCCTCCAGGGAAGGGCAACGCCCGCGCGGGCCAGCAGCTCCAGGGTCTCCCCCAGCGGCAGGCCGATGACGTTGGTGGGGCTGCCCTCTACCGCGGCCACCAGGAAACCGCCCTTGCCCTGCATGGCGTACGAGCCCGCCTTGTCGAGTGGCTCACCCGTGCTCACGTACCAGTCGATCTCTCCCGCGGAGAGTGTCCGGAACGTGACGCCGGTACGTACCACCGTGGAGGCCTCGGCTCGCCCCGCGAGCGCTACCCCCGTATAGACGGCATGGGCGCGGCCGGAGAGCCGGGTGAGCATGTCCCGGGCCTCGCCGGGGCCGCTCGGCTTGCCGAGCAGCTCCGTCCCCAGGGCCACGGTGGTGTCGGCCGCCAGCACCCAGGTGCCCGGGAAGCGTTGGGCCACCGCCTGGGCCTTGGCCCGGGCCAGCCGCAGCACATAGGCGTCCGCGGCTTCGCCGGCCAGGGGGGTCTCATCCAGATCCGCCGCGGCTACCCGAAAGGCCAGGCCCAGCTGGGAGAGCAGATCACGCCGCCGGGGAGAGGCGGAAGCAAGGACGAGGGACGTGGGATCCTCTAGAGTGCGCATGGTGGAAGGTTGGAAGCCCTTAGCAGAACTGTGCCTCGGAGTGGACCTCGGATGAACCCCGCTGATCTCCTGTCGGCCATGAAGCGGACGGTGGAGCAGCTGGCCGCGTTCAACGAGATGGCGAAGGCGCTCACCTCCACGCTGGAGCTGAAGGAGGTGCTCCAGCTGGTGATGCAGAAGGTGAGCGATCTGCTCCACCCGCGCAACTGGTCGCTCATCCTCCAGGACGAGCGCACGGGGAAGCTCTACTTCGAGGTGGTGGTGGGGGAGGGCGCCGAGGCCCTCAAGTCGCTCCAGGTGCTCCCGGGCGAGGGCATCGCCGGCACGGTGTTCTCCACGGCGACGGCGCGGCTGGTGGATGACGTGGGCGGAGATCCCTCGTTCGCTCCGCGCTTCGATCAGGCCTCCGCCTTCCGCACGCGCTCCATCCTGGCGGTGCCGCTCATCGCCCGGGGCAGCGTGCTGGGCGTGATGGAGCTGGTGAACGGCCCCAGCGATCCGCCCTTCACCGCGGATGATCTGACCACGCTGACGGCCATCGCGGACTACGCGGCCATCGCCATCGAGAACGCGCGCAACTTCCGCCGGGTGCAGGAGCTGACGATCACCGACGAGCACACCGGCTGCTTCAACGCCCGGCACCTGCGCGCGCAGCTCGATCACGAGGTGAAGCGCTCGCAGCGGTTCCACCACCCGCTGTCGCTGGTGTTCCTGGATCTGGATCACTTCAAGAGCGTCAACGACACCCACGGCCACCTGGTCGGCAGCGCGCTGCTCAAGGAGGTAGGCGAGCTGTTGGTCGCCTCGAGCCGCCAGCTCGATCAGGTGTTCCGCTACGGCGGCGACGAGTTCGCGCTGATGCTCGTGGAGACGGCGCCCGAGGGGGCGATGATCACGGCCCGGCGCATCCGGGATGCGTTCCGCTCCCGGCGCTTCATGCAGAGCCAGGGGCTGGAGCTGCGCCTCACCGCGAGCCTGGGCGTGGCCACCTTCCCGGACCACGCCAGCTCGACCACCGAGCTGATTCGCGCGGCGGACTTCGCCATGTATGCGGCGAAGGCTCAGGGGCGAGACGATGTCTGCCTCGCGGAGCGGGTCTCCGACGACCCGAATGTGTTGCAGCGAGTCCGCTGAATCCATGGAACTCAACTACGACGCCAAGAGAAGCGAGATCACCAAACGCCTCGCGGAGTGGGCCAAGCGGCCTGAAGCAGACTTCGCGAAGTTCCAGATGACGCGCCAGCAGGCGATCGAGCTCATGTGGGAGACCAGCGGGCGGCTCGTGTTCCCGTGGGACCCGGGCTACGACGAGCTGCGCGCGGTGGCGTACCCGAACTTCGAGCACGTGCGCCCGGCCGCCATCGCCGTCTGCGAGTCCCTGCACGACGTGCGCTCCTTCATGCGCTTCATCCGCCAGCAGCGCGAGTCGAACCCGTCCTTCCAGTGGAGGCCGCGCACGGGAGGCCACAGCACCGCGGGCTACTGCACCGTCGAGGGCGGGCTGATGCTGGATCTGCGCGGCCTGAACAACATCTTCGTCCAGCCGCAGCAGCGGCTCGTCCACGTGGGGCCCGGCGTCCAGATGCGCGACTTCTACCGCACGACGCAGGACTATGAACTGTTCGCTCCGGGAGGGAGCTGCCCGGATGTGTCGATCGGCGGGATGATGCAGGGTGGTGGCTTCGGCTTCGGCTCGCGCATGTACGGGATGAACTGTGATCTCGTGACCGAGGTGGAGGTGGTGCTGGCCGACGGCCGGGTGGTGCTCGCCAACGAGGCCCACAACGCGGATCTCTTCTGGGCCGTGCGCGGCGGCACGGGCAACCAGTTCGGCATCGTCACGCGCGTCACCTATCGGCTCCACCCGCTGCAGGACGTGGGGGCGGTGCTGCTGCAGTGGCGGCTGGGGACGGACGAGGAGGCGGCGCAGGGCGCGCACGCGCTCGACATCTTCCAGCGGCAATACATGGGCTCCAACCATGACCGGCGCCTGGGCCACCTGGCGCTGATCGAATTCGGCGACAACTGGGAGGGGCCCTCCCTGTCCGTGCGCGCCATGTACCGCGGGGAGCGGGGCCTGTGGCGCCAGCTGCTCAGCGAGCTGGTGGCCGCGCCGGGCTGCCAGGTGATGTGGGAGGACATGGGCTCGTTCTTCAGGATGAACAACAAGCTCATGGGCTACGCGGAGGAGCCGGATGTGGTGCCGCGGACCGTCGTGTCCACGGTGGCGGCGTTCCCTCCGCAGGAGAAGCAGACGCGGTACTACGACAAGCCCCTGGGGCAGGCCGGGTGGCGCCTGTTCGTGGACCATATGCGCAGCGCGCGGACGCAGGTGAAGTTCGCCCCGCAGATGGTCATCGAGGGCGCGGGCGCGGCCATCAACGAGCGCAGCCGCGGCTTCAACGCGTACATCCACCGCCGCGCCGACTTCAACACGTACCTCAACACGTACTGGGACTCGGCGGAGGAGCAGGCCCAGGCGTTCGCGTTCATGGATCGCTGGCTCGACATTGGCCAGCCGTGGACCAACCAGGAGGCCTACCAGAACTACCCCAAGTCCTACGTGACGGACTGGCAGCGCCGCTACTGGGCCGAGTACTACCCGGTGCTGGTCTTCGTGAAGCGGAAGTACGATCCGACGAACCTGTTCCAGTTCGAGCAGAGCATTGGCGCGGACAACCTGGTCGCGGCGAGCGCTCGCTCGACGGTGCAAGAGCTCCTGCCGGAGATCTCCAGGAGCCTCGACAAGCCCATCGTGTACCCGCAAGAGATGGGCGACGAGCCGTGACGGCCTCGAGGCGAGGCGCCGGGTGAGCAAAACAAAGGGCCGGTGGGAGCAAGCGCTCACCACCGGCCCGAGTGCCTCAGCGTGGGCGGGAACTCACCCGTTCCCGGTCACGCCCTCGATGGCGGTGGTGTTGTTCACCACGGTGGCCTGCTTGCGCAGCGCCTTGAGGAAGGACTCCTCCATCTCGATCTGCTTGGCGCGGCGGGCCTGCTCGCGCAGCTCGTCCTTCTTCTTGGTGAACTCCTCGTCGCTGGCCTTCTGGCGATCGGTGACCTCGGCCACCACGAAGCCCTCGCCCACGGGGAAGGCCTGATCCAGCACCTGCGGGCCCTTGGCGGCGAACGCCGCGGCGATGAGCTGGGGTGCCGGGCCCAGGTAGGGCACATTCTCGCCGCCGGCCGTGAAGCTGCCCGTCTCCACCGCCTCCGGGTGCGTCTCCGTCTCGAAGCGCTGGAGCGCCGGCTGGCCCGGCTTCTCCGCCGGGAACAGCTCGGAGATCTTCTTGCCGCCCTTCACCGAGGCCAGCGCCTTCTCCGCCTCGGCCTTGGCCAGCTCCTTGGCCTGCGCCTGCTTGTAGAGCGTGGTGGCGATGTCGTTCTCCACGTCCGCCAGCTTCTTGTCCTGCGCCGCCTGCTTCTCCTCCACCTTCACCACGTGGTAGCCCAGCTTCGTCTCGATGGGCTCGGACACGCTGTTGGCCGCGAGCGCGAACACGGCATCGGCCAGCGCCGGCTCCAGGCTGCCGCGCTCCACGTAGCCCAGGTCCCCGCCCGCCTGCCTGGTGCCCGGATCCTCGCTGCGCTCCTTGGCCACGGCGGCGAAGTCCTTGTTGCCCTCGACGATGTCCTTGCGGATGGCCTCGGCGCGCGCCTTCGCGTCCGCCTTCTGCTGCGCGGTGGCGTCCGCCGGCAGCTTCACCAGGATCTGCCGCGCCTTCACGCGCTCGGGCTGCTGGTACATGAAGCGGTTGGTCTCGTAATAGTCGGAGAGCTCCTTGGCGTGCGCCTTCTTGAACTCGTCCAGCTGCGTGGCCGAGGGCGCGGGCACCTTGTCCGCGTACATGGTGGGCAGGAAGCGCGCGAACACGAGCTTGGCCTGGTTGGCGTCCTTCTCGTAGCGGGCCTTCACCTCGTCATCCGAGACGACGGCGCCGTTGCGCACCACCTGGATCATCTTCTGGGCCGCCAGCTGGTGGCGCAGGTCATCCTCATACTGGCTCTCGGTGATGCGGTAGTAGTCCCGCAGCACCTGCCGGTAGTGGTTGAAGTCGAACTCGCCCTCCTTCTGGAAGTCCGTGTTGCGGTGGATGATGTCCGCCAGCTCGGAGTCCGCGGGGACGATGCCGTAGCGGTTGGCCGCCTGCGACACCAGCTCCACGTCCACCAGCTGCTGCAGCACCTGGGGCGCGATGTACTGGCGCGCCACGGACTCGGGGATGGGGTTGCCGCGGTTGCGCAGGTTGTTGATCTGCATGGCGTAGGCGCGCTGGAAGTCCCGCAGGGGGATCTCCTTGCCGTTCACCGTCGCCGCGGCGTTGCTGGACTGCGACGCGTGGAAGCCGCTGGACTTGCTGAAGCTCCCCGGCCCGAAGTTCAGGGTGAACACCACAGCAATGCCGATAATGAACACCAGCGAGACGACCTTCCGGGGGTTCAGACCTTCCATGTTGCTATCGTTTCTTCGTGCAAGGCGTCGCGGAAACTGCCTTCGTGGAAGGAGTCGCGGCGCGGGTTTGTTGGATGCCCGGCCGGTAGGTGGACAGTTTCTCACCGCCCCCGGTACAGGGCCTTGACTGCCTAGGATAAGCCCCCAGAAAATGCAAGCGATTTACAGTGTTTAGCCGCTTCCTCTCCTTCCTGCCCCTCTTTCCCTACACGGGGACCTCGCCCCAGTGCTGTCGCTCCTCCGGCGGTATCGCCGTTTCATCTTCGTGAGTGTGCTGCTGCTCTACCCGCTGGTCGCCTTCCTGGTGACCGGGCGGCGGGGCCGCCAGCCGAACTTCCTGGATCGTGCCCTCATCGGCATGACGTCCCCGCTGCAGTCGGGGCTCAACCGCGTCATCGATGCCGGGGTGAGCACCGTGAGCCACTACGTGGACCTGCGCGGCGTGCGGCAGGAGAATGACGCGCTGCGACTGGAGAACATGCAGCTGCGGGCAGCCGTACAGGCGCTCGGCGAGGCGCGAGCCGAGAATGAGCGGCTGAAACAACTGTTGGCGTACACCGAGAGAGAGCCTGGGCCGGAGATCCCCGCCCGGGTGGTGGGCGTCAATCCGGTGGCGAAGCTGTTGTCGGTGCGGATCAGCAGCGGGGAGCGGCAGGGCGTGTTCCAAGGCATGTCGGTGGTGACGCCCGATGGGATTGTGGGCCAGGTCATCCGCACGACGGGAGGTTACGCGGACGTGGCGTTGGTGACGGATCCCCAGAGCCGGGTGGGCGTGCGGGTGCAGCGCTCGCGGGCGCGAGGCACGGCGGCGGGCGCGGGCAGTGGGCCGCTCAAGCTGGAGAACATGCTGCGCACCGAGGACGTGGAGGATGGGGACATGATCATCACCGCCGGGACGGACGGGGTGTACCCGCCAGGGCTGGTGGTGGGGCGCGTGGCCAACCTCGAGAAGAAGGAGCACGGCATGTTCCAGCGCGCGGACATCCTGCCCGCGGTGGACACGACGAGGCTCGAGGAGGTGCTGGTGGTGGGCAGCCCCTATCGCGAGGGAGCGCCCATGGTGGAGGGGACGCGATGAAGTTCCTGGTCACCGTGGTGCTCGCGCTGTTGCTGCTCACGCTGGAGTCCGTGGTGGTGCAGCGGGCCGGGCTGGTGCTCTCGCGCATTGACGTGACGGTGGTGCTGCTGTCGTTCCTGGCGCTGCGGGCCTCGCTGCTGGAGGGCGCCTGCTCGGCCTTCGCGGTGGGCTACCTGTTGGATCTCATGAGCGGCCAGCCCACGGGCCTGTTCACCTTCCTGGGCGTGTTCACCTTCCTGGCTGGCCGGCTGGTGGACTCGCTGCTGGACGTGCGCGGCCCGGTGGCCTTCGTGCTCTTCACCATGGGCGCGGACGTGGGCCACGGGCTGCTGTCGGCCTTCTTCAGCTGGCTGACGGTGAAGGATGGCTCGGCGACGGCGGTGCTGCCGGGGCTGCCGCTGCAGGTGGCGCTCACGGGGCTCGCGGCGCTGGCGCTGTATCCGCTCTTGCGCAGGCTCGAGGCCCGGCAGGAGCGCACGCAGATGGGAGGAGGGCTGCTGTGACACCTTCGGCTCTGGGAAAGACCACGCCGCCGGGGCGCGATCTCAAGCGCCGCTTCCTCTGGCTGGGCCTGACCATGGTGGGCGCCATGGGCGTGCTGGCTCTGCAGCTCTACCGCCTGCAGATCATCCGCGGCGAGGAGTACTCCGCCAAGAGCGTGGCCAACTTCGTCAAGGAGGTCCGCCTGCGCGCGGACCGTGGCGTCATCAAGGACGCCCGCGGCACCATCCTGGTGGACAGCCGCCCCTCGTTCGATGCCTTCGTCACTCCGGCCTTCTGCACGGACTGCTCCAAGGTGGTGCTGCCCAAGCTGGCCGAGCTGCTCGGCTGGGACGTGGAGCAGCGCCTCAAGGTGGATGAGCAGATCCGCACGGCGAAGCGCAACGCTCCGTTCCAGCCGGTGGCGGTGCGCATCGATCTGACGCGGGACGAGCTGGATCGCATCAACGCGCGGCGAGACATCCTGGACGGCGTGGAGGTGGTGCCGGTGCCGCACCGCAACTACCGCTCGGAGACGGTGCTCTCGCACGTGCTGGGGTACATGAACGAGATCACCCAGGAAGAGCTGGATCGGCTCGACGCGGATGGGGCGAAGTACGCGCTGGGCGACTACATCGGCCGGCGCGGCCTGGAGCGCTACTTCGAGTCGCGGCTGCGCGGGGTGGACGGGGTGCGCAAGGAGGTGGTGAACGCGCGCGGGCAGACCATCGAGGAGCTGAACGACAAGCTGGGGGAGAACTCGGTCGTTCCTCCGCAGGCGGGCAGCAACCTGGTGCTCTCCATCGACATGCGGCTGCAGGAGGAGGCCGAGCGGGCCTTCCCAGGCGTGGCGGGCGCGGTGGTGGCCATCGACGTGAACACCGGCTACATCAAGGCGCTGGTGTCGCGGCCGGGCTTTGATCCCAACCTGCTGACGGGCCGAGTCACCCCGGCGCAGATGGCGGCGCTGGTGAAGGATCCGCTCCAGCCGATGATCAACCGCGTGGCTGCGGCGCACTACAGCCCGGGCTCCACGTTCAAAGTGGTGACCCAGCTGGCGGCCTTCAAGTCGGGGCTCTTCCGGCCGGAGACGACGGTCAACTGCCCGGGCGGCTACAAGCTGGGCGCGCGCACCTGGCGCTGCCACAAGGACAGCGGCCACGGGCCGGTGAACGCGAAGCAGGCGCTCCAGTGGTCGTGTGACACCTGGTTCTACAAGGTCGCGGACACCATCGGGTTGGATCCCATCGCGGCGATGGGCAAGGAGCTGGGACTGGGCAGCCCCACCGGCATCGGCGTGCTCGGCGAGGTGCCCGGCATCATGCCCACCTCCGATTACCACGATCGGCTCTCGCCGGGCGGCTACACCAAGGGCATGGCGCTCAACAGCGCCATCGGCCAGGGCGATGACAACGTGACGCCGCTGCAGCTGGCGCTGGTGTACGCGGCCATCGCCAATGGCGGTACGCTGTACAAGCCGCAGATGGTGCAGCGCATCGAGGATCTGGACGGCCACGTGGTCGAGTCCTACGACCCGCAGGTGGTGCGGCAGGTGGACATCAACCCCGCGCATCGCAAGGCCATCGTGGAAGGCCTCGTGGCGGCGGTGAACGAGGCGGGTGGCACCGCCTTCTCCAAGCGCCTGAAGGACATCGTCGTGGCGGGTAAGACGGGCACGGCCCAGGTGGCCACCATCGGCTCGGTGCGCTTGAAGAAGGAGCAGATGAACTTCTTCCAGCGTGACAACGCGTGGTTCGCCGGCTTCGCGCCCGCGGACAAGCCGGAGCTGGCTGTGGTGGTGCTCAACGAGCACGGCGGTCACGGCGGCGTGGAGGCGGCTCCCACCGCCATGGCCGTCATCCAGAAGTACTTCGATCTGAAGGAACAGGACGCGAACTCGCCGCAGCAGCGCGCCAATCAACCCTATGTCCTGACGCTGCCTCCCGCGCCCAAGCTGGAGGACGTCATGCTCACCCGCGGCGTTCCGCACGCAGGCACCTCGAATGCAGCTCAGCATTGAACGACGCATGGTGCCCCACATCCCGTGGGCACTGATCTTCTGCATCCTGGCCATCTGCGCGCTGGGCGTGTGGAACCTGGCCTCGGCGGCCCGGCCTCCGCATGAGAGCGCCTGGTCCAGCCAGGCCATCTACATGGGCGTGGGGCTCGCCGCCGCGCTGGGCGTGTGCCTGGTGGACTACCGCTGGATCCAGCGGATGACGGTGCCCATCTACGTGGGCAACATCCTGGCGCTGATCGCCCTGCACTTCATGGGGCACAAGGCCAAGGGCGCCGAGAGTTGGTTCGTGCTCGGCCCGCTGCGCATCCAGCCCGCCGAGTTCATGAAGATCGGCGTGGTGCTGATGCTGGCCAAGGTCTACCACGACGACTTCCGGCCCAACCAGGAGGCCTATGGGCTGCTGCGGCTGTGGAAGCCGCTGGCGGTGGTGGGCGTGCCCGCCGTGCTCGTGCTGGTCCAGCCGGACCTGGGCACGTGCATGATGATCCTGCTGTCGTCGATCACGGTCATCCTCTTCGGCAAGGTGCGCTGGTACCTGGTGGCGATCATCCTGGCGGGCCTGGTGGCCGTCGGCGGGGTGATCTGGAACGACTACGTGCGCGAGACGCCCGAGCCGCACTTCACCTTCCTGCGCAGCCACCTCAAGAAGCACCAGAGCCAGCGCATCTCCGGGTGGCTGGATCCAGAGGCGGACCTCAAGGGCAGCGGCTACCACGCCGCCCAGTCGAAGATCGCCGTGGGCAGCGGCGGGATGACGGGCAAGGGCTGGCGCGAGGGCACGCAGACGGGCCTGTCCTTCCTCCCCGAGCAGCACACGGACTTCATCTTCTCCGTGTGGGCCGAGGAGCACGGCTTCGTGGCCTGTCTGGTGCTGCTGGCGCTCTATGGGGGGTTGTTCTCTCTCTCGTTGGCGGTGGGGTTCAGCGCCCGAGACAGGTTCGGCGCCTTCGTGGCCGTGGGCGTCACCGCGATGATCTTCTGGCAGGTGTTCGAGAACATCGGCATGGTGATTGGCCTGCTGCCGGTGACGGGCATCACCCTGCCGCTGATGAGCTATGGCGGCTCGTCGATCATGTCGATGATGCTCAGCCTGGGCCTGCTGGCCAACATCAGCATGCGCCGCCACATGTTCTGAATCAGAAGGCGCGCACGGTGGCGATGGGTGTATGAATCGCCGTTGCCCCGAGCTGGGACTCTTTCCGGGGCGCGGAGGCGACGATGCAGAGGAAGGGTGCTCAGAAGGGCAAGGGTCCGGCAGGGGCCACGCGCACCCCCGAAGAGGCTCCGGCTTCCACGCCGGCCGCCAAGGGCGCCGCTGAAGCCCCGGGGCCGGACACGAGGCCCGGTGAGGGCTCCGCTCCCGACGAGGCTCCAGGCAAGCCGTCCGCCAGCCCGGCCCGCGAGAGCCGCCGCCCGGGCGTCAATGTCCCTCGGGTCTCCGTGCCTCAACCGGACACGCGGCGAGGCGGAGCACGCCCGGAGGAGCTTCGGCGTCCGGTGGGGCGGAGCAGTGCAACGCCCGCGCTCGCGCCCATCATCGAGACCCAGGCGGGCAACGAGCCGGAGCACCGGCACTTTCCACGAGCCCGCGTCGCCACGCGCTTCGAGGTCTGGCGGGAAGAGGGCGGGCAGCGGACGTTCTCCGCGACCCTCCTCTCCCAGAACGTGAGCGTGAGTGGCGCCTTCCTGGAGAGCACCTTCTTCCTGCCGCTGGGCACGGAGCTCCAGGTGCGCTTCTCCCTGGAGGAGGGCGCCGAGCCGGTGCTCGCCCGCACCGAGATCGTCCGCGAGGAGCGCACGGGCGGCGATGGACGCTCGGGCTTCGGCATCCGCTTCGTGGAGTTCTCCGGCCAGACGGAGGTGTCCCTGGCCCGGCTCTTCCTCGGCATGCGGCTGAGGACCTTCGCCGAGGAGTACCTTCAGTCACGCCGGGCCCGCTCGCTGCCCAATGAGCTGGAGCGGGTGGTGGACGTGCTCGCCGCGTGGGAGCTGCTCAAGGCCACCTCCCCGGGCGATCCGTGGCGCGGCGAGTGAGCCTCGCTCAGGAGCTCTTGCCAGCCAGCTGACGGCGCCGCTCGGCCTGGTAGTGCGCCGAGCACAGGCCCTTGGAGCGGGACTCGCGCCCGCAGCCGGGCACCGTGCAGAGGCGATCCGTGGGGACGGGGCCGGCTGAGAGCGCCTTGGGGGGACGGCCCCGCCGACGAATTGGAGCTGCCATTGCGGCCGTCGTGGCGCCCAGCCCGCCGCTAAACCCGTTGGTGTGGATGGCGCGCGCGAAGCTTCGGCCAATCGCGTCTCCGAGCACCTCCGCGAACATGAGGAACACGGGGGGCAGCGGGGTACTTGAGGAAGAGGTGGGGGGCCTGCGAGGGGGACGGGGCATGCGTGACTCCTGAAGGTCTGGAATGACGGGTTAAACCTGAAGCAAAGACTGAACTGATTATTTGGCCTTTAACGCGAAGTCTGTCAACACGTGGTTGAGGGGTTTTTCTTGACTCTGTCCAAAAGGGACAGCGGGTACCAACTGACCGCATGACGTACGGAGGTCGGGGGCCTACCCGGTGGGTTCGTTTGGACTCGTACTGCATGGCCTGTGAGCCGCCGGAAGCCAATACCCCTTAAGGGGGATGGTTCACCGAAGACGACGTGTTTGTACAGCCGTCATCTCCACAATCAGGAGCGGCACAATCGCTACCAGGAGCGCGAGCCAGGTCTGCTCGAGCACTCCGAACGCCGGGCCGGACGTTCCTGTCGTCACCGCGGACTCCCCCGGGCGAGGCGGGCCTCACCCGAGGGGAGTGACTGCTTCAGAGCGCCTTGGTGATGGCGTCTTCGATGCGGGTCTTCGGCACCGCGCCGACGATCTGCCCCACCACCTTGCCGCCCTTGAAGACGAGCAGCGTGGGGATGGAGCGGATGCCGTACTGCTGCGGGGTGTCCTGGTTGTCGTCGATGTTGAGCTTGGTGAACTTCACCTTGCCCTCGTACTGCTTCGCCAGGTCCTCGACGGCCGGGGCGATGGCCCGGCACGGGGCGCACCAGGTGGCCCAGAAGTCCACGAGCACCGGCGTGTCGGACTGGAGCACTTCCTTGGAAAAGTCTCCGTCCCCAATGCTCTTCACGTTGTCACCTGCCATGGGTGTCTCCTTCACAGGCCGTTCGGCTGCGGGGGCCTGTCCCTGGCGCGTCCTCTAGTACGCACCCCCCAGGCCCTGCAAGGATCGGCCGGTCCCAACCGCTCCCGAC
The DNA here is from genome assembly GCF_045802625.1 of Hyalangium sp. Classification (NCBI taxonomy): domain Bacteria; kingdom Pseudomonadati; phylum Myxococcota; class Myxococcia; order Myxococcales; family Archangiaceae; genus Hyalangium; species Hyalangium sp. The sequence continues at coordinate 36,387 of NZ_JBJMQP010000228.1, forward strand.
CGGTCAGATGCGGACGGGGCGGGGGCGTTTCAGGCAGGCAGGCGCTACGAGAGACGGGCTCCTCGGGTCCGGGTGATGTAAGATGGCGGACGTGATGAAGCTCTTCTTGCCCCAGGCTCAACTCGAGGAGTGGGCCCTGGCGGACAAAGCCGACCTGAAGGACGGCAAGCTGGTGGTGATGGTGGAGGGGGGCGCCAGCTTCCCGGCGGTGCCGGCCGTGCACTTCGTGCAGCTGGTGTCCGGTGAGGACACCCACAAGCTGGTGGCCAAGGTGAAGACCGAGCCCCAACTGGCCAGTCTGGGCGCCGAGCAGATGGCGGACTCGGTGATTGTGGGAGAGTCGGCCTACGAGGTCGTCCCAGGGTATGTGACGGAGGTCGCCGCCCCTCCGCGCCCGGCTGACAAGAAGCCGAGCAACGAGACGGACCTGTTGGCCGCCTTCATCCTCAACAAGATGGGCTGACCCGAGGCTTGCTCGGGGTTATCTCGCTGCCGCCATGAACGAAACCCTGGTCTCGCTCGCCTGCCACTCCTACGGCTTCGCCGCGCTGGTGTACCTCACCTACCTGGCGCGCCAGTGGGCCGCGCTCGCCATGGTGGGGCGCATCCTCGTGGCCCTGGGGCTGGTGCTCCATGGGGCCGCTCTGTTCCCGGTGCTGGGGGCCCAGGGTGGGATGCCCGTGGGGGCCGCTCAGGGGTTCTCCTCGCTGGCCTTCCTGCTGCTGGCCCTGGGGCTGGTGCTGGATGTGCGCTACCGCAAGCCCGTCATCGGCGCGTTCATCACCCCGCTGGCGGTGGCCACCCTGGTGCCCGGGGTGCTGCTGCAGGGGGGACAGGCTCCGCTGTCGCCGGAGCTCCGCCAGCCGCTGCTGCCGCTGCACATCTCCATCGCGCTGGTGGGGATGGCGGCCTTCGCCGTCGCCGCGGGCGTGGGCGTCATGTACCTGCTGATGGAGCGGCAGGTGAAGGGCAAGCGCTTCGGGCTGCTGTTCTCGCGGCTGCCCTCGCTCGAGTTCCTGGACACCCTGAACCGCCGGCTGGTGGTGGTGGGCTTCATCGCGCTGTCCATCACCCTGGCCACGGGCGCGTTCTTCGTGGCGGGCTCCAGCCAGGGGCTCACGTGGATGATGGATGCGAAGGTGGTGGCAACGCTGGTGGCGTGGGGGCTGTTCGCGGGGCTGGCCGCCGCGCGGGTGTTCGTGGGCTGGCGCGGGCGGCGCGTGGCGCTGCTGACCATGGCGGGCTTCGGGCTGGTGCTCGTGTCCTTCCTCTCTTCCTATGACTTCACCGCCGGGGGGATGCGCTAGCCATGGAGCTGATCTGCATCGGCCTCTCCCACCGGACGGCGCCTCTCACGGTGCGTGAGCGGCTCGCGCTGGCGGAGCCTCAGCAGGTGGAGGTGCTCCAGCGGCTGGCGCAGGCTCCCACCGAGGCGCTGCTCGTCTCCACCTGCAACCGGGTGGAGCTGTATGTGACTTCGCCGGATCTCGCCCGGGCGGCCACGCTGGCGCGCGAGGAGCTGAGCCGGCTGGGAGGCCCGGAGACGCTCGATCACCTCTATGAGCACCACGGGGCCGGGGCGCTGGAGCACCTGTTCCGAGTGGCCTCCAGCCTGGACTCCATGGTGGTGGGCGAGGCGCAGATCCTCGGACAGGTGAAGGAGTCCTTCGAGCTGGGGCAGGGCGCGGGCGCGGTGCGCGGCGGGCTCACGCGCGTGTTCGCGGCGGCGTTCAGCTGCGCCAAGCGCGTGCGCACCGAGACGGCGATTGGCCGGTCAGCGACCTCGATGGCCTCGGCGGCCGTGGCGCTGGCCGCGAAGGTGTTTGATCATCTGTCGGACAAGACGGCGGTGGTGGTGGGCGCGGGGGAGATGGGCGAGCTGGCCGCCAAGCACCTGAAGCAGGCGAAGGTGGGGCGGCTGATCATCACCAACCGCACGCTGGCTCGCGCCGAGGCGCTGGCGGCGGAGGTGGGCGGCACGGCCCGGCCCTTCGAGGAGCTGCCCGTGCTGCTGAAGGAAGCGGACGCGGTGGTGTGCTCGACGGCCTCGCCGGTGGCCCTGTTCACCAAGGAGAACGTGGGCGCGGTGGGCAAGGCGCGCCGGTTCCGGCCGCTGTTCATGGTGGATCTCGCGGTGCCTCGGGACATCGCCCCGGACGTGGCCGAGCTGGACTGGGTGATGGCCTACGACGTGGACGACATCCAGAAGTTCGTCGCGGAGAACGAGGCGGCGCGGGCCGAGGAGGCCCAGAAGGCGGGCGTCCTGGTGATCCAGGAGGTGTCGCGCTTCATGCGCGACCGGGCGGTGCGCGACGGGGTGCCGGTGCTGGCGCGGCTGCGGCAGCGGGCCGAGCAGATCGCCAAGGCCGAGGTGGAGAAGACGCTGGCGGCGGTGGGCGAGGGGCTCACCGAGAAGCAGAAGAAGAGCATCGAGGCCATGGGGCGCGCCATCGTCAACAAGCTGCTGCACGAGCCCACCGCGCGGCTGCGCGCCGTGGGCTCCGAGAAAGAGGAGAGCAACCGGCTGGCGGGCGCCGCCGCCGAGCTGTTCGGCCTCGTGGAGGAGTCCGTGCCGGCACCCGCCGCTGAAGAGCAGAGCGCTGCTGCCACCGCCGCGAGCGGGGGCAAGCGATGAGCAAGGCTGTCCGGATCGCCACCCGTCAGAGCCCGCTCGCGCTCTGGCAGGCCCGCCATGTGGCGGCGCTGCTCGCCGAGCGTCACCCCGGCCTGCAGGTGTCGCTGGTGGAGATGACCACCGAGGGAGATCGATTCCTCTCGGCGCCCCTGTCCGCCGTGGGCGGCAAGGGGCTGTTCGTGAAGGAGATCGAGCAGTCGCTGATCGATGGGCGCGCGGACATCGCCGTGCACAGCCTCAAGGACATGACGTCCGTGCTGCCCGAGGGGCTGATGCTCGCGGCGGTGCCGGCGCGCGAGGATCCTCGGGACGCGTTCTGCAGCCCCACGGGGCTCACGCTGGACAAGCTGCCCCAGGGCGCGCGGGTGGGGACCTCCTCGCTGCGCCGCAGCTGCATCCTGCGCTCGCGGCGGACGGACCTGGAGATCGTCAGCCTGCGCGGCAACGTGCAGACGCGGCTCCAGAAGACGAAGGACCTGGGGCTCGCGGGCGCGATGCTGGCCTACGCGGGCCTCAAGCGCCTGGGCCTGGAGCGAGAGATTACCGAGGTGCTGTCGCCCGCCGTGAGCCTGCCGGCGGTGGGGCAGGGCGTGCTCGCGATCCAGTGCCGCACGGCGGACGCCGAGGTTCGGGCACTGCTCGCGCCGCTCGAGGATGCGGTGACGCGAGTGGCGGTGACGGCCGAGCGGGCGTTTCTGGCGAAGCTGGAGGGTGGCTGCACGGTGCCCATGGCGGGCCACGCGACGGTGGCGGAGGGCGTGGTGCACCTGCGCGGCTTCGTGGGCCGGCCGGATGGCTCGAAGGTGGTGGCGGGCGAGGTGCGTGGCCCGGTCGCCAATGCCCACGCGCTGGGAGATGCGCTCGCGGACGAGCTGCTCTCGCGCGGCGCCCAGGAGATCCTCAGCGACTTCGGGCGCACCGGGTTCGTTCCGAACTCCTGAGCCCTACAAAAGTCTTACCGGTAAGACTTTCGTAGCCACTTCGCCGCGAGCCAACAGCGGAGGAGGCGAGCGCGGGGGTTGAGACAGCGGCCCGCTGTAACCGCATTCCATGCTTATGCGTACAAGCGGAACACGGTTTTTCTCAACCCTTCTTTTCCAAGGTGCCCACCATGTTCTGGGATCCCTCCAACCGCCTTCCTCCCCCGCCGCCTCCTCCCCCCCCGCCCGCGCCCAAGCCGCCCCCGGCCAAGAACACGCCCCAGCCGCAGACGGAGGTCTCCAAGCGGGATGGCTTCGACGGCACCACCAAGACGAACACCCTGACCGGTGTGGCGACCCTCAGGGATCCCGGTGTGGGCGGTCCCTCGAAGCCCGCGCCCGGCTCGCCGGCCGCTCGGGCGCAGAAGTACGAGGCTCAGGTGCGCGAGCACATCGCCGCCCTGTCTCCGCAGCCGCCCATCCCGCCCACGGCTCCCTCCGTGGTCGCCGGCCATATCGCGGACATCATCAAGAAGGTCCCGCCGGAGCTGCGCGCCCAGGTGGTCCACGACGTGCAA
>NZ_JBJMQP010000229.1:0-54998 GCF_045802625.1 Hyalangium sp.
ACCGCCGCGGCGATCCGCTGCATGGCCCCCGTGTCCAGGCCCGCGGCGTCCAGCACCACCCCCGCGCGGTTGCCGGCTCCAGGGGTCCGGGTAAAGGCATCGACGATCGAGACCTGCATGACGTGCTCCTTCCAAGGCTCAGGCAGGGCTCGGGCGCCCCGCCCAGATTGTCTCCACACAATCCAAAGATTCGACGGTGACAATAAATGAATTGCGGACAATCCGGCGTCAATTGTATTAATTGTCACCATGACAAACTGGACACCGGAGCTCCAGGGTCGGGACGGACCGCTCTACCGAGCCATCGCGGATGCGCTGGCGGTGGACATTGAAGAGGGGCGGTTGGCTCCGGGCACTCGGCTGCCCACGCACCGCGAGCTGGCCGAGCGGGTTGGAGTGACGGTGGGCACCGTCACTCGCGCCTACGCCGAGGCCGAGCGCCGAGGGCTCATCGGAGGCGAGGTGGGCCGAGGCACCTACGTGCGCCACCGCGAGGCGCCGCGCCACCTGCCCTCCCTGGCTGTCGAGCCCACGGATGACACGCTGATCGAGCTGGGCCTCAACTGGCCCGCGCCCCCCGAGGGAGATCCCGCCACCCAGGCGCTGCGAGGGACACTGGAGGCGCTCCAGCGCTCGGCGGAGCTCTCGGAGATGCTCGCGTACCAGCCCCACGCGGGGTTGCTGTCCCACCGCGAGGCGGGGGCGGCGTGGATCTCCCGGTTCGGGCACACGGTGCAGCCGGATCAGGTGGTGGTGTGCTCGGGCGGGCAGCACGCGATGGAGGTGGCGCTCCAGGCCCTCACGCGCCCCGGCGACACCGTGCTCACCGAGTCCCTCACCTACCCAGGCATGAAGGTGCTCGCCAGCCAGCACCACCTGCGGCTCCAAGGCGTGGCCATGGACGCGCAAGGGCTGGTCCCCGAGGCGCTGGAGGCGGCCTGCCGCGGCGGCGCGAAGCTCCTCTACTGCCTGCCCAACCTGCAGAACCCCACCGGCTCGGTGATGCCGCCCGAGCGGCGCGAGCGCATCGCCGCCATCGTGCGCGCGCAGGGGCTCACGCTCCTGGAGGATGACGCGTACGGGCTGCTGCTGGAGGACCGTCCCCCACCGCTGAGCTCGCTCGTGCCCGAGTCCAGCTACTTCATCGCGGGCGTCTCCAAGCTGCTCGCGCCCGGGCTGCGCATCGGCTACCTGGCGGCGCCTCGGCGAGGCGCGGAGCAGCTCGCGCAGAGCGCGGGCCTGGCCACGCGAATGACTCCACCGCTGACGGCGGAGATCTGCGCGCGGTGGATCCACGACGGCACCGGAGACGCGCTCGTGTCCCGCCGGCGCCAGGAGGCGCAAGCGCGGCTGGCCCTGGCGCGCGAGGTGCTCGGGGAGGCGGCGCTCCGAGGAGCGCACGGCCCCACCTACCACCTGTGGATGGAGCTGCCGGCGCCCTGGCGAAGCGAGGCCTTCAGCGCCCAGGCCCGGCGGCACGGAGTCTCCGTCACGCCGTCCGAGGTGTTCGCGGTGGGCCCCGCCGTGGCGCCCGGAGCGGTGCGCGTCTGCCTGGGGGCGCCTCGAACCCAGGCCCTGCTCGGCAAGGGGCTCCAGCGCCTGCGAGACACGCTCGCGGGCGGACCGGCGCCCCTGGCCACCATCGTCTGAGCCCGCTTCGCACGAACCTGTCCGACTGTCAGACAGGTTTGGCCAGACTCCGCGGTCAGGCCGGGCTGTCTCCGACGCGGCGCAGCCCTTCGGCCAGCCCCCTCACGATGGCGATGTACTGCACGACGATCTCATCGAGGCGCGTGCGGCGCTCGGCCAGATCCGGAACGTGCTGTCCCTCGAGCGCCTCCAAGCCCAGGTGCAAGGAGCGGCGGAGCTTCATGAACAGATCCGTCATGCTGGCATCGCTCACCACCTCCTTCGAGGTCACCTCGCGTGTGGAGACGATGGTGTGCCGGGTGTTCCGGAGATCATTGCCCATCACCCGCCACGTGCCCAGGCCATGCACCTCGACGAGGCGCCCATCCACCAGCAGGTAGGAGCCCTTGCTGGTGAACACCCCCGAGTCCCCATCCTGGGCATCGGTGAAGGCGCCCAGGTAGTTGGTCGCCCCATCCAACTGGAACGCAGGCAGGTCGAGCCAATCGGTCTGCCGGTAGCGCGCGGGAAGCGAGCCGCTGAGCGACTCGAGCTCGGCCTGGTTCTCGCTCGGCTCCGATTCGGTGAAGGCCGCGCGGATGGGCTTGGCCACGAGCTTGATCTCGGGCAGGACGATGGCGCACGCCTCTTCGAGGATCGCGGCCTCTTCCTGCAACCGGGCCTCATGCTGCTCGTAGAGCTCAAGGGTGGGATCAGGCGCTGCCGGATCAAACTCCTTGCTGAGGACGCTCGCATCCTTCAGCAACTGATCTATCTCGAGCGGGGTCTCGCCCCCCTGCTCGTCGACCGCCTTGCGCTCGGCTTCCTTCGCCTCGGGACTCTTCTGTTCGTCGTTGGCCACGTGAGGAGCCTATCGCGGGGGCCCGCTGATGGGGATCCTCCTCTCTCATCCCTGGGCGCCGGATCGTCGAGGCGGTGCCAGCAGCCCCCGAGTCGGAAGAGCGCTGGCACCGCGGGGCCTCGTACAGAGGCTTACTTCTGCGGCGCCTGAGGCAGCACGGCGCGGACGTGGATCTCCTTGAGCTGCCGCTCGTCCACCTCGCCCGGTGCGCCCGTCATCTGATCCGTGCCCGTCTTCGTCTTCGGGAAGGGGATCACATCGCGCAGGGACTCGGCGCCGGTGAGCAGGAACGCCAGCCGGTCCATGCCCAGGGCGATGCCACCGTGCGGCGGCGCGCCGAACTTGAGCGCGTCCAGCAGGAAGCCGAACTTCGTCCGAGCCTCCTCGTCGCTGATGCCCAGCGCGCGGAACACCTCGGCCTGGACCTTCGGATCATGCAGGCGGATGGAGCCGCCGCCGATCTCGAAGCCGTTGAGCACCACGTCGTAGCGGTGGCACTTCACGCGGCCCGGATCCGTCTGCAGGTACTGCACGTCCTCGTCGTGCGGCCGGGTGAAGGCGTGGTGCGCCGCCACCCACGTCTTGCTGTCCTCGTCGTACTCGAACAGCGGCGGGTTCACCACCCACAGGAACTTCCACTGGCCGCCGCTGCCGTACTCGGGGATCAGGCCCAGCTTCTTGGCCACGTGCACGCGCAGGTTCGCCATCACCGTGTGCACCAGCGACTCGCGGCCGAACTGGAAGAGGATCAGATCGCCCGTCTTCGCGCCCACCGCCTGGTTGATGGCCTGCCGCAGCGCGGGGCTGATGGTTTTCGCCAGCGGGGACTGCGTCCACTCACCGCCCTCGCCCACCTTGGCGCGCGCAAGGCCCCGGGCGCCCGCCTGCTTGGCGAACTCCTCCAGCTTGTCGGACTCGGCGCGGCTGAGCGCCTTCTCCGCCGGGATCACCATCGCCTTGACGAGGCCCTTGTGCTGCACCGCCTCGTACATGAGCGGCACGCCGCCGCCCTCGCCGTGCTCGCGGATGAGGTCCGTCAGCACCGTGTGCTCCAGCCCGAAGCGCAGGTCCGGCTTGTCGTTGCCGTACTTGGCCATGGACTCATCGAAGTTCATCCGCATGAACGGCGTGGGCACGTCGATGTCGAGGATCTCCTTCCACAGCCGCTTGATCAGCCCCTCGATGATGGTGAAGACGTCGTCCTGGGTGACGAAGCTCATCTCCACGTCGATCTGGGTGAACTCCGGCTGCCGGTCCAGGCGCAGATCCTCGTCCCGGAAGCACTTGACGATCTGGAAGTAGCGCTCGAAGCCCGCCACCATGAACAGCTGCTTGTAGAGCTGCGGGCTCTCGGCCAGGGCGTAGAACTTGCCCGGGTTGAGGCGGCTGGGCACCAGGAAGTTGCGCGCGCCGCCGGGCGTGTACTTGCCCATGAACGGCGTCTCCAGCTCCAGAAACCCGTTCTGCACCATGTGCGAGCGGGTGATGGAGTTCATCCGCGAGCGGGTGATCAGCGACTGCTGCAGCGGCCGGCGGCGCAGGTCCAGGTAGCGGTACGCCAGGCGCTTCTCCTCGCTCGTCTCGATGTTATCCTCGATGAGGAACGGCGTGGGCTCGGAGCGGTTGAAGATGGTGAGCGCGTCCGCCTTCACCTCGATCTCGCCCGTCTTCATCTTCGCGTTCACGTTCTTGCCGCGAGAGACAACCTTGCCCCGGATGCCGATGCAGTACTCCAGCCGCAGGTGCCCGGCCAGCTCGTGGGCTTCCTTGGCATCCGGCTCGAAGACGACCTGGGTGAGCCCCTCGCGATCCCTCAAGTCGATGAAGACCGCGCCGCCGTGGTCGCGCCGGTTCTGCACCCAGCCAAAGAGGACCACCTCCTGGCCGACATTCTGCTGGGTGAGTTGGCCACAGCTGTGGGTACGCTTGACCTCGGTAATGAACGGGACCGCCATGACACCGCCTGCGCTGTTGAGCGTTTCGAGAAGAAGGGGCGGCACATTACGGAGCGTGGAAACGATGCGTCAAGGAATCCGGAGAGGTGGCTGTCCGCTCCCGCCCTGGGGGCTCTGCCTGCTCGTGGCGCTGGGCGCCGTGTCCGCACCGGCCGCCACCCTGACCACCGAGCTGAGCGCCAGCCAGGACTCCCGCCTCCTGACGCTGCTGGGAGATGCGGAGCTGCGAGAGAACGAGACGTTCCTCACCTTCGGCTACAGCGGCCTGCGCCCCCAGTCCGGCACCGCCACCACCCACCAGCTCTCCGTGGGCTTGGATCAGGCCCTCAACGAGCACTGGCTCCTCTCGGGCTCCGTGCAGGTGGGCCTGCCCAATACGACTCGCACCCTGCTGGCCCAGGAGCGGCCCCGGCTCGAGCTGCCCGCCTTGTCCGCGCACACCTCCTCCAGCAGCCAGGGGCTCGTCCTCTCGGCGGGTTATGACTCGGGCGGGCTGTCGGAGGTGGAGTACGGCTTCGACGTGGGCCTGGGCCTCACCCGCTACCCCTTGAAGCGCGCGCTCGTCACCCACACCGCCGACACCGAGCCCACCATCATCTTCCGCCAGCAGGAGCGACTCGGAGTGCTGCGGCCCTCACTGGGAGCCCGGCTGACGCTGGGGGGAGACTGGGAGCTGGGCCTGCGAGGCGGGCTCTACCTCTACAGCGAGGATCCCCTGAGCGCCGGCCAGTTCACCGAGGAGGAGCAGCAGACGCTGACCGAGCGCTATACCCGGGTGGCCGAGGATCGCGGGCTGCAGAGCGCCTTCCTGAAGCGGCTGTACCAGCAGCTCGGCACCACGGTGGCCACCCGGCTGACGGACGTGAACGCCACCTCGGGCCTGCCCAGCGCCCCGGCCCAGTTCGACGTGAAGCCCTCGGTCACCTACCGCTTCAGCGCCAAGGTGCGAGGGCAGCTCTCCTACCTCTTCACCCGCTACGTGCCGGGCCAGGGCCACGGCCACGTGCTGGGCACCCGGTGGACGGTGCGCCTGGGCGAGCCGCTCCGGATGTGGGCCGCAGTGGCCGTGCAGGCGGACGTGCCCGAGGCCACCTCCCCCGTCTACACCGGGCTCGCCACGCTTGGGGCGGAGTACACCTTCTGAATGTCCCGGCGGACGTAGTAAAACCCCGGGTCATGCATCGAACAGTCCTTATCGCCGCGCTCGTCCTGCTGGCCTCGTGCGAGCCGCCGACACAAAACCCGGTGAAGATCCGGGCCCTGGTGCTCTCCGGCAACGGGAGCTTCGTGACGCAAGAGGTGACGCTCACCACCCTGGACGATCCGTTCCGCATGGAGGGCTCGGTCGCGAAGATCATTGGCGGGGCCCGCATCGTCTCGGACTCGCAGGATCCGGAGCTGCTGGCGGCCACCACGGAGGAGCAGGTCGCCAACGCGATGATCAAGTCCGCGGGCCGCCCCGTCACCGCCAGCTACATCGAGAAGGATGGGGTGCTGTGGCCGGCGGACTTCCACACCTGGAACATCGTCACCGCCTACTACAACTTCGAGCAGGCCTACACGTACTTCAACACGGTGGGCAACATCCCCAGCACGGACTTCGGCGGCCCGGCCACCGTCTACTACTTCCCCGAGTTCGTGCTGAAGGACACCAGCCCCGAGCCCCTCCAGGACAACGCGCTGTTCTTCGCGCCCACCCAGTCCTTCATGGTGGTGCCGTTCAATGAGCTGCAGAAGGCGCCGCTGGCCATCAACTCCGGCATCATGTCCCACGAGTACTCGCACCGGGTCTTCAACAAGAAGGTGTACGACGGGAGCCGGCTGCCCTTCCCGATCGTCGTGTGGGGCAGCGGGAGCGCCAGCCCCGGCGCCAACCTGATCAAGGCCCTGGACGAGGGGCTGGCGGATCTGCACGGCTACGGCGTCACCTGCCACACCGCCACCGGGTGCGATCCGCGCTTCCTGCGCACCTCCTTCGACGACAAGCTGAGCAACGATCGCGATCTGTCGAAGACGGACCGGTGCATGGACATCTTCCTGCGCGATCAGCTCAACAACGCCCCCCTGGCCCAGTTCTCCGGGCAGGGGCTGGAGTACAAGCTGGGCTCCATCCTGGCCAGCGCCCTCTACCAGGCGGGCGAGGGCACCGGGCAGCGGGACGTGCTGCTGCGCGCCATCGTCGCCTCCTACTCGGACGAGACGGCCAACAACCCGGGCCTCAAGCAGCTCATCACCCTCAGCCAGAATGATCAGACGAACTTCAACCTCGTCTCCGTGTCCTCGGTGATCATCAACCACATCACCGACAAGCCGCTGAAGACGGCGGTGTGCAACGAGATCATCGATCACCTCCAGGTCCCCGCCGCCCAGCTGGTGGGCCCTGGCCTGCCCTGCCCCGCCGCCGCGCAGGGCGGCACCACCTGCCCCCGGCTCCCCGAGCAATGAGGACTCACACCTTGCATCCCCGCCTTCTGCCCCTGCTGCTCGGGGCGCTCGCCTTCGCCGCTCCCGCGCTCGCCCAGGCTCAGGACGACGCGCCCATTGCCTACCCGGATGACGACACGCAGGAGGACGCGCCCCGGAAGCTGCCCCGCCGCAGCGAGGATCCCACCGCGGACTATGATCGGATGAAGGATCAGTCCGAGGCCGAGGGCGACTTCGAGCACCTGGCCAACTCGGACGATCCCAACAAGGGCTTCGCCGGCGAGCTCGTCCTGGGCACCATGCTGCTGGACAGCTCGCGCGGCCGGTTCGCCGATCCGACGTTCAGCGCCGGCGTGCGCTTCACCTGGGAGTACGGCCGCATCCTCGACAAGGAGCCGCTGCGCGAGACGCTCTGGGCGGACGTGCGCTGGATGACCGCGGGCGCCAGCGATGGCACGCAGCTCATCAACGATCACTTCCGCGTCCACTACCTCAGCATCGCTCCGGCGTACGAGTTCGTCTTCGGCGAGGCGAAGACCTTTGGCCTCTTCGGGCAGATCGGCGGCGGCTTCGCCTACCAGAGCACCTCGCTCAACATTGGCGACCAGGTGACGCCCATTACGGGCTTGAAGCCGCTGCTCCAGTACGGCGTGGGCTTCCGGGGCCGGCCCCGGCTCTCGGAGAAGCTGTGCCTGTCCTTCCGCTTGGAGCTGATGCGCTTCCGCCGCGGTTATCTGGACGACACCTTCCTGGGCGGCAGCCTCGGCACGGCCTTCTGAGGCCGCTCACGTCTTCTTGGAAGTTGGCACCGAGGCGGAAACTTTTTCCGCCTCGGGGTGGCGCGCCCGCCTCCCTGCCTGCCCGAAATCCCCCGCGATTCCTGCACCTGGGTGCGTCGAGCCTCTGGCATGCGGCGTGCTTAGCTTGGGCGTGGGTTGGGACGGATGCGCCTCACGAGGCCACTGTCCAAGGCGGGGAGGCGAGCATGATGAAGGGAGTCCAAGGCCGTCATCTGGATCCGGTGTGTGGCCGGCACCTGGAGGAGCCGGAGGGGCAACCGTCGACGGAGTACAAGAAGCGCCGGTACTTCTTCTGCTCGGAGCGGTGCCGCAGCGCCTTCGAGAAGCAGGCGGAGCGCTTCCGGCTGAACGAGCTGGCACGGGCCGGCGCGCTGCTGTCTCCCGGCCGCGTGCGCTGGGGCATCTCCTGAGCGGCTACCGGCACCGGGCCGCGAAGCGAGCCAGCTCCTGATCAAAGCGCGGCGCCTCCTCCCAGAAGAGCGAGTGCGCCGCCTCCGGGTAGAAGGACAGCTCCGCGTGCTTCACCAGCGAGCTGATGCGGCGGCTGTTCTCGGGCAGCACCAGCCGGTCCGCGAGCCCATGCGAGACGAGCACGGGGGCCTTCAGGGCGCTCAGCACGTCATCGCCCTCCTCCACGCGCAGGCCGACGCCCCCACGCACGTGGAGCGGCACGGCCTTGTTGTAGCCCAGCACCTCGGCCCTCAGCGCGGGAGCCGGGGGCTGGCGGAAGAGCAGGGCCACGAAGGCCTCCTGCGCCTGCTGCGTCTCCTCCGGCTCCGGTGAGAGCAGGCCCGGGATGATCCGCAGGAAGTCCGGCCCGAAGTCCGCGAAGAACTCGGGCTTGCCCAGCCGGGTGAGCGCGCTCACGAAGTGCACCCCGGCCACGTTCTCCTGGCCGTAGTGGCGCAGGTAGTCGGTGACGACCACGCCCCCGTAGGACCAGCCCACGATCAAGGGGCGCTTCAGCCCCAGCGTGGTGATCACGGCGTGCAGATCATCGGCCCACAGCCGGCCCTCGGCGTACCCGTCCTCGGGCTTGGCGGAGCGCCCATGCCCGCGCAGATCCAGCGCCACCAGGTGGAAGTCCTCGGCCAGCGGCCCCTGTAGCTGTTTCTGCCACGCCTGGTGGGACTGACAGAAGCCGTGGACGAAGAGCAGCGCGGGGCCTTGGGGATTGCCAGCCTCGGCTACGCACAATTCCAGTCCACCGCCCCCCTGGATCGTGTGCAGTCTCACGGGGCGGACAAAGGAAGCGTCTGGCATGCTCATGAAGTCGTGAAGTCCTCTCTGGCGATAGTGGCCAGGGCTCCCTGGAAGCTCCAGGTACCCTCAGTGCGAGAGCTGATCCTACAGGGGCCGGGGCGATTGCGATCCATCCCCCGCGGTTGCATCCACGTTCCCAGGACACGCCGGGCCTGCCCGGCCCGGTCTTCCCGAGCCCATCGCACAGGACTTTGCCAGCTCCGCCGCAAGAGATAGACAGGCGGCTCTCCCTCCGAGCGAGCCGTGACTCTTCCGATCTCCCGCGATGACATCCGCGCCGCCCACGAGCGCATCCGCCCTCACATCCGCCGCACGCCCGTCTGGACGCTGCCGCCTGGAGCCTTCGGGCATGACGGCCCGGTGAGCCTGAAGCTCGAGTTCCTCCAGCACGCGGGCACGTTCAAGCCCCGAGGGGCCTTCAATACCCTGCTGACGCAGCCGGTGCCCCAGGCGGGCGTCGCCGCGGCCTCGGGAGGCAATCACGGCGCGGCGGTCGCCTATGCCGCGAGACAGCTCGGCATCCCGGCCCGCATCTTCGTGCCGGAGATCTCCAGCCCCGCGAAGGTGGAGATCATCCGCCGGCTGGGCGCCGAGGTCGTCATCGGCGGCCAGCGCTACGCCGACGCGCTCAGCGCCTGCAACGCGCACGTCACCCAGACGGGCGCGCTGTCCATCCACGCCTATGACTCGGGGCCCACCATCCAGGGCCAGGGCACCGTGGCGCTCGAGTGGGAGGAGGATGGCCCCGGGCTCGACACGGTGCTCGTGGCCGTGGGCGGAGGCGGGCTGATCGCCGGCATCGCGAGCTGGTGGGCCGGGCGCGGCGTCAAGATCGTCGGAGTCGAGCCCGAAGGCTCGCGGGCCTTGCACGCATCATTGGAGGCAGGGCGCCCGGTGGACGTGACGGTGGAGTCCGTCGCGGCGGACTCGCTCGGCGCGCGCAACACCGGAGAGCTCGTCCTCTCCATCGCCCGGGCCGCCGTGGACCATGTCGCGCTGGTCACCGATGCCGCCATCCGCGAAGCCCAGCGCACGCTCTGGCGAGACTGGCGCATCGCCTCCGAGCCCGGGGGGGCGGCGGCGCTCGCAGCGCTGCTCTCGAAGGCCTACCGGCCCCAGCCGGGCGAGCGGGTCGGAGTCCTCCTCTGCGGAGCCAACGTGGAGCTGAGCAAGCTCGCCGAGCTCTTCTGATCAGGGACCAGCTCTACCTCACGCGCTGAGGCCACCCCTCAGGCCGCGGTGCGCAGATCCTTGAGCCGCAGGGACACGCGGCGCTGGCCGCGGAAGGTGTCCACGCCCACCTGGAAGGCCAGATCCACGGGGCCTTCCACCAAGGTGAGCCGGTCCGCCATGCCGAAGCCGATGGCATCCACCTGGGGAGCGTCCACCAGGGCGAGCTTGAGGTGAGCCGAGCCATAGCCCGTCTTCGGCGTCACCACGCGCGGGCGAGCCATCTGCCGGCGCAGCACCAGCACCGGCTCCGGGTTGCCCTGGCCGAAGGGCCCCAGCTTCTGCAAGGCCTCCACGGCGCTCTCGTCCAAGTCCCGAGGCGTCACCACCGCATCCACCTTGCAGCGGGGGATCATGTCCTCGGGCGTGAGGCGCTGGGCGGCGATGCGCTCGAAGGCCTCGCGGAAGGCGGGCAGCTTGCCGGCCTCGATGGTGAGCCCGGCGGCGTACTTGTGCCCGCCGAAGCGCGCCAGCATGTCCGAGCACCCACTGAGCGCATCGAACAGGTGGAAGGCCTCGATGCTGCGCGCCGAGCCCTTCCCCACCCCATCATTCACGCCCACCATCACCGTGGGCCGGTGGAAGCGCTCCACCACGCGCGAGGCGACAATGCCGATCACTCCCGGGTGCCAGCCCTCCGCATAGAGCACGAAGCCCCGCGCGTCCTTGCGAGTCTCGGCCTGCTTGAGCGCCTCGGTGAGGATGGTGCTCTCGATGCCCTGGCGCTCGGCGTTGGCGCGATCCAGGAGCTGGGCCAGGCTCCGCGCCTCCTCGAGCGACTCGGAGGTCAGCATCTGAAGCCCGAGCGACGCGTCATGCAGACGGCCCGCGGCGTTCACGCGCGGCCCCAGGCGGAAGCCAATCTGCCCGGCCGTGATGGGAGCAGCCGCCTCCATGCCCGCCGCTTCCTTGAGCGCCCGGATACCCGGGCGGCGAGCGGCGGTGAGCTCCTGGACCCCATGGGCCACGAGGATGCGGTTGGCGCCGGTGAGGGGCACCACATCCGCCACGGTGGCCATGGCCACCAGATCCATGAGGGCGCGGAGGTTGGGCTCCTTGCGAGTGGCGAAGAAGCCATCGTCGCGCAGGCGCTTGCGCAGGCCCATGCAGAGGTTGAAGGCCACGCCCGCCGCACACAGCGTCTTGGTGGGGTACTCGCAGCCCGGCTGGTGCGGGTTGAGCACGGCCACCGCCGGAGGCAACGTGGCAGGTACGGTGTGGTGGTCCACGATCACCACGTCCACGCCCAAGTCCCGGGCGCGGGAAATCTCGGCGGTGGCCGTGATTCCGCAGTCCAAGGTGACCAGCACCTTGGTGCCCTCGGCGGCGAGCTTCTCGATGGCCTGGATGTTGAGGCCGTAGCCCTCGCCCAACCTGTGAGGGATGTAGGTTCCGGGGCGGGCGCCCAACTCCCGAAGGAAGAGGGTCATCAACGCGGTGGAGCACACCCCGTCCACATCGTAGTCGCCGTACAGGGTCATCTTCTCGCCCAGGCGCAGGGCGCGGGTGAGACGCTCGGTGGCGGCAGCCATGCCCTTCATGCGGAAGGGATCGGGCAGATCCGCGAGTTTGTCCGAGAGGAAGGCGTGGGCGGCTTCGGGAGTGCTGTAGCCGCGGTGCAGGAGGATGCGAGCAGGCAGCGGATGCAGGCCCAACTCCCCCGCGAGGGAGGCCGCCTGTTGATCAACCGTCTCGGGTAACACCCACCGCACCGAAGGCTCCTCTCCCGGGTAGGACCGCCCGACCCCGGGATTATACCTCTGAACAGGCATGACATTACCTGAATGGTCTGACTAGCAAAGGCCAACCCGCAGAATGACATTTCCCTTCCTGAACATGGGTTCAGGCAAGCGCTCGGCGCCCTGCTTGGGCGGGCGCGAACCCCAGACCGAGTGAGCAGGTTGAGCGCACACTCACCAACTGACTCAAGGAGGCTGGGATGAAGCGCAATGGACTTCGAGTGCTGGCGGTGGTGCTGGGGCTGGGGGTTGCAGGCACGGCACTGGCCATGGACGACCATCAGCGAGGAGGCGTGAAGGTGTTCGCCAGTGGCGGCGTGAGTGACTTCACCGGCGACGTGGGCCGGGACGTCAACGCGGGCCCGTCGTGGGGCCTGACGCTCAACCTGCAACCCACGCATATCCTCGGCTTCGAGCTGGGCTACGACGGCTCGCGCAATACCATCGACAACGGGGTGCTGCCGGATGCCTCGCTGACGCGCAACGGCGCCACGGGCCTGATCAAGCTGGCTCCGCCCTTCCTCGAGGTGGTGAAGCCCTTCGTGGGGGCGGGCCTGGGCGCCTCGTACGTGTCGGCGCGCGGGGCCCTGGGGACGTACAACTCGGACATGATGGAGGAGGTGCCGCTGGCCGCCGGCATCGAGTTCAACAAGGGCGCTGTAACCGCGGGCCTGCGCGCCACGTACCGGCTGCTGCTGGACGAGAACTTCTCGCCGCTGACGCGCGATGAGGGGGGACTCCTGGACGGCTCGCTCACGCTGGGCGGCCGGTTCTAGCGATCAACTTCCAGGATTTCTCTGAATTAGAGAATCATTAGAGGGGCCCTGCCAGGGCATCCCATCGGGGCCGGAAGCTGCTGAAATCTCAGCGGTTTCTGGCCCCGGTGCGTTCAGGCCCCTGCTGGCCGCAACTTCCGCCGCGTGGAGGAGACAATGTGTTCGTACTCCTTACTCTCTCAAACTTCGAGGCTGCCCCCCATGAGCTACTCCGTCAAGCGCGGCGACACCCTTTCCGGCATCGCGGCCCGCTACCACGTCTCCCTGTCGAAGCTGGAGTCGGCCAACAAGCAGATCAAGAACCCCAACCTCATCCTGGTGGGGCAGAAGATCAACATCCCCGGCAAGAGCGACACGTTCGAGCCTGGCAAGCCCGGCAAGCCCGGCAGCGGCAGCGGCAGCGGCTCGACCACGGGCACCGGCGGTAGCGGCTCGACCACGGGCACCGGCGGCACGAGCGCGGCCGGCAGCGGCAAGACCGGCGCGGCGGTGGATCTGGCCAAGTCGTACCTGGGCCGCTACGAGAGCGACCTGCAGGCCCACGGCGTCACCCAGCGCTGCCCGACCAACGAGTCCTGCGCCAACTTCGTGACCTCGATGCTGAACAAGACCGGCGCGATCAACTTCCGCACCCTGGGCGTGTCGGACCTGAACAACAAGCTGCGTGGGCAGGGCTGGCACCAAGTGAGCCTGAAGGACGCCAAGCCCGGCGACGTGTGGATCTGCAACGGCGCCCACGGCGAGTCCCACACCGAGATCGTGGCCAGCAACGTCAACGGCAAGGTGACGCTGATCGGCTCGAACAACCACCCGCGCCCGAACGACCAGCAGATCAACTACGACGCCTACTCGGCGAACATCTCGGGCTCGTTCATCCTCGCGCCCCCGGGCCGGTAGTCCGCAGCAGCTTCGAGCAGACCGGCGCCGCGCAGGGTCCCTTCGGGGGCTCGCGCGGCGTTCGTGTTTCCAGGGCCCGGAATGCCTCACGGGGAACCATCGCCTAGAGTGCGCAGGCCATGTCCCCGCACAGCCCCATCCTCCTGAGCCTCTTCGTCCTGTTCTTCGGCGTCTCCAGCGCCCACGCCCAAGCGTACGAGCGCGCACGCACGCATCAGCCGGACGGGCACGTCCTCTGCCGGAGCTCCAGGACCTTCACCTATTCCCTGGCCACCTCCGCGGACCACCCGACCGCCCAGGAGCGGGCCGCGATCACGGCCGCGTTCAACACCTGGCAACAGGCGGCGAGTACCTGCTCGGACCTCGTGTTCCAACAGGCCGCGGACGTGCCCAATGGGACGCCACTCCTCCACGACGAGAAGACCCTGGTGACCTTCCGCAAGGCGCAGTGCAGGGACGTCGTTCCCCCAGAAGATGCCTGCTGGAACGATGACTCCTGTGGCGACAAGTACGACTGTTGGGCGCGCGCCTCCTCGGACGTCGTCTTTGCCACGGTGACCTACCTGGAGACCAACGGCGCGATTGCCGATGCCAACATCGAGCTCAATGCCAGTCTCGGCACGCTCACCACGGCGGACGGCCCCCCCTGTGCGCGGGGGGTCGTCGCCCCCGGCTGTGTCGCCGGAGATGTCCAGAGTCTCGTGACGCGGTCCATCGGCGAGACGCTGGGGCTCGCGCTGGTACAGCGCACGGACTCCACCATGTCGCTCGCCCTGCCCTGGGGCGATACCCAGAAGCGCGTCATCGATCCTGGCACGCTCCAGGGGCTGTGCACGCTCTACCCGCGGGGGCAACCAACGCCGGAGTGCGAGGACAGTCACCTCCCGGATGCGGGAACGCCGGGAGACACGGAGCCCCCACCCTCCAACAAGTCTGGCTGCAGCGCCACCACCTCGGCGCCGCTGCTCGGGGCGCTGGTGCTCCTGCTGGGAGCTCGCCGCCGCCGGGGCTCTCCCTCCCGCGGCAACGCCTAGTGCCTCCTGGGATGACGACCCCCGCGCGGTTGGTGGAGCAGCTGCGAGCGCTCGGAGTCCGCCAGGGCGGGGTTCTGCTCGTCCACACGTCGTTCAAGGCTGTTCGCCCCGTCGAGGGAGGCCCCTTGGGGCTGATCGCCGCGCTGAGAGCCGCGGTTGGCCCTCGAGGCACGCTGGTGATGCCCACCATGACGGACGGCGAGACGGTGTTCGATCCCAGGTCCACGCCGACCGTCAGCATGGGGATCACCGCCGAGCTCTTCTGGCGGCAGCCCGGTGTCGTGCGGAGCACCCATCCGGGCGGCTCGTTCGCCGCCGAAGGGCCCCTGGCCGAAGAGCTCTGCCGCCCCCAGCCGCTCTCGCCGCCTCATGGTCTCGACAGCCCGGTGGGCCGCGTGTACGAGCGCGACGGTCAGGTGCTGCTGCTCGGGGTGACCCATAGCGAGGACACCACGCTGCACCTCGCCGAGTCGATCGCGCGGGTGCCGTACTCCGTCTCCCATCCGTGCGTGGTCAAGGCCGACGGGGTTGCGAGCACGGTGATGATCGCGGAGACGGACCACTGCTGCACGCGCTTCAACCTCGCGGACGACTGGCTGCGTGCGCGCGGCCTTCAGCGAATGGGTCCGGTGGGGAGCGCCACCGCGCGGCTGTGCAACGCTCGGGACGTCGTGGCCATCGCGGTGGAGCACCTCGCGGCAGACCCGCTCGTCTTCCTCTGCCCTCCGTCCGCGGGCTGCGAGGAGTGCGATCTGGCGCGTGCGAGCCTCCAGGCCGAGCGCGGGCCCGAATAGGCCAGCTCATGAGAAGCTCGCCCATCACCCGGACGATGCACGCTGCGGATCAGCCCCACCAGTAGGACCACTTCACCAGGAGCCCATCGGTGGCACGCCCCTGCAGCAGCCGCTGCGGCAGGAGCGTCATCCGTGCGCGCTCGCCATTCAGCGTGGGCAGCTCGGTCTGCTCGCGTGTGTAGACGAGGAAGAGCGCAGAGCCCAGGCTGTACTCCCAGCGCAGCACCACGTTGAGGTTGAGCGCGGAGGTGCGAAAGCTCGGGTCACCTGCCTCATAGGATGTGGGGATCAGCGCGCTCAGGCGAATAGGGGCCCCGGCTTCCTCCATTGCCGGGGGCGCCCAGAAGGGCCCATACCGCCCGAATGCGCTGAAGAACTGCGCGTACGCCTGGAGCGTCAGCTTGGGAGTGAGCACCAGCAGTTGGCGCAGGGTGAGCGAGAGGACGTACGCGTCCAGATCCCCAAAGATGGGCGACCGCGTGCCTGAGTCCTCCACCCACCGCGGGCCGTGCGGCGTGAAGTCCAGGCTGAGCGCCAGCAGGGTCTCCAGCCTCGCCTGCGGGCGCAGGGTGAAGTCCAGCGCGCCGCCGTAGCCCAGGCGCGCCCCCGAGAGCGCCGAGTGCCGCCTCAGGGAGAGGGAGCCGCTCACGGCCACCGCCCGCTTGGGATCCGTCCCCCCATAGGCCGTCAGGTTCCAGGCGTGGGTTCGCTGGAAGGGCACCCCCGCGCCGTCAAGCTCGCGCAGATCAAACTGCGGATCATCCACCCCGAGGCTGAGCCCCACGGAGTCAAAGGAGCGCAGCAACCCTTCCGCGAAGTAGGAGGCGCCGCGGCCTCGCTGCGTCCACCGCCCGTCCGTCGAGAGGCTCGCGTTGAGGTTCAGCCCCGTGGTGAAGCTGTGCCAGGGCCCCACTCCGTTCGGGCGCACGTACTTGAGGCTGAGCCGGGCGCCCTGGAGGTTCTGGTCCTGCTGGAAGCCGGCGGCGTTGAGGTCCAGCCTGGGCATCGAGTACTCGTAGCTGAAGTCGAAGCGGAACGGCTCTCCGCCCGGCTTGCCTGCGTACAGGTACCCCCCCGCCCCAATGTCTCCGCGGCGGAGCACGGTGCCGTCGCGCAGCGTGCGCTCGGGCGGGCCGCCCAGCACCTGGGACGCCGACAGCTGGCCGAGGAAGGCCCAGACGCGATCCGCCGATCCGAAGTCCCACTCCACCGCGCCCGCGTTGCCGCCGCGCGCGTCGCAGCGGGTGGGCCGGGCGCCGTCCCCCAGCACCGCCTCCTCGTCCGTGCACGGGCCAGAGAGCGGGAGCGCGGAGGTGAAGCGAGCGCCCACGGTGGACATCCCGGACACCCGCTTGCGCGCCGCCGCCACGAAGTAGTTCTCCGCCGCCGGCGCGAGCGCGGGCAGCTCGCGATCGAGTCCCACGTGCAGCGGACGCGGCAGGTGGAAGGAGAGCCGGCGGTCCGGGGAGTCCTCATTGGCCGCCGGGGAGGAGGCCCCCGTGACGAGCGCGTTCAAGAGGCCAACGTCGACGCCATCCACCACCTGTCCCGTCAGCTTCGCGGCCCCGAGGATGGGCGTGCCCAGCCCGATCCGCCGCGAGTAGAAGAGCATCTGCGGTGAGCGGCCGTTCTGCGCGCCCACGGGCTGGAACAGGTCCATCCCCTGCGTGAAGAAGGGCCGCTTCTCCGGGAAGAACGGCTCGGCGTTCGTGAGGTTGGCGATGATCTCATCGGCCTCCACCTGGCCGAAGTCCGGGTTGAGGGTGGCGTTGAGCTGGAGCCCGCTGTTGATCCCCGCCTTGAGATCCACCCCCACATCCCCGGAGGGATTCCACAGGCGCGGCCAGGGCCGAGCCGCGTCCGAGAACCGCGGCCGGCTCACCACGCGGGCGGCGGCGTAGGCCGTCAGCTCGGCATTCCTCCGAGGCTGCAAGGCCTTCAGGCCCGTGAGGTGGCCGAACCGCGAGACCACCCCCTGCGCTTCCCGAGGGATGAAGACCGTGAGCACGTCCTCATGCTTGCGGCTGATGTGGCGCTGCACGCTGATGCCCCAGGTCTGCACCGGAGCGGCGGGGAAGCGCAGGACGCTGAGCGGGATGAGCATCTCCAAGGACCAGCCATCCGCCCGCTCCGCCACCGCGGCATCCCACACGGCATCCCACTCGTCGGTGTACTTGTTGTCCGCGTAGAACAACGTGTCCAGCAGCACGCCGCCCGCGGTGACCTGGAAGGCGAAGGCGGTGAGGTGATCATGCGCCGAGTCGATCCCCACCAGCACGAAGTCCGAGTTGGGCGGCGGCTTGTCGCGGCGCCCCAGGGGGCGGGCGATCAGCTCCGGCTGCGAGTCGTGGCAGATGACGCCGACGTAGAGGTTCTGATCGTCGTAGAGGAACCGTAGCTCCGTGCGCTCGGTGGGCGCCGCGCCTTCATCCGGGAAGAGCTGGACGAAGGAGTCGAACAGCGGGGCGGCCTGCCAGCCCGGCTCGTCCAGCAGGCCATCCAGTTGGACCGGTGCGGGGGTGCGCTCAGCCTGAAGGAACTGGTTGATTCCAGGGCCCTCGATCGCGGCGAACACCGGCGCGCTGGCCATGAGGAGGGCTGTCACCACAAGCCCTCGGGAGACGCGAAATGCCCCCCCCTTGCGGCCCAAACCCTTGTTTCTCGCCGGGAAAAAGCCCCCGTTATGATCTAGTTGATTATCATGCACAACCTGTTTTATATGATAATCCGCAAACATCTGACAACGGTGGAATCGAATGTTTCCTGGTGCTAACGGGCATTCCCTGGTTGACGGCTCTGTCGCTTCTCTCTTTAATAGAAGTGTAGAGACCACACCGGAAGCACGGTGCATTCGGTCTGGGTCCCAGTCGTGGACCTATGAGGAGCTCCGGGGGCGTGCCGAGGCCGTAGCCAGTGAGCTGGCGGCGTGCGGGATGGGTCTTGAGACCGTGGTCGGAGTGTTCCTGCCCCGAGGCGCGCACCTGGCCTCAGCGCTCCTGGGGACACTCCAGGCGGGCGCGGCCTACCTGCCGATCGACATCACCGCGCCCGCGGCACGGATCGCGGGGCTGCTGCGCGATGCCAACGTCCGCCTCGTGCTGACCGACGCCGCGCACGCCAGGCGGCTGCCGGCGGGCGAGCATGCCGTGCTCGATGTGACCACGGTCACCGCGCGCCCCCAGAGCGCGGGGGCCCCACCCGCGCCAGCCCGGCTGGACAACCTGGCCTACGTCATCTTCACCTCGGGCTCGACCGGCCGGCCCAAGCCGGTGGCGGTCTCCCACCGATCGCTGGCCAACCATGCCCGCGCCATCCAGGAGCGGTACCGGCTGCACGCCGGCGATCGGGTGCTGCAGTTCGCCAACCCGGCCTTCGATGTGCTTGCCGAGGAGCTGTACCCGACGCTGTGCGCGGGGGCTGAAGTCATCGTCATCCCCGATCCGACGATGCCCTCCGAAGAGTTCAGCCGCTTCCTCGACGAGCAGGGCGTGACCGTGGTCAACCTGCCCACCTCGTACTGGGCCCAGTGGACGCGCGACCTGGACGCAGGGAGCGCCGCCGTGCCCAAGTCCCTGCGGCTGCTCGTCGTTGGCAGTGAGCCGGCCTACCAGGAGACGCTGGTGCGCTGGCGCCGCCATTCGGCGGTTCCCGTGATCAACGCGTACGGGCTGACCGAGGCGACCGTGACGGTCACCACCGAGACGTTCGAGGCGACCCTGCCCGGCAGCGCCGAGACGCTGCCGATTGGCCGTCCGCTGGCCGGTTGCACCGTCCACCTCCTGGATGCCGATCTGGCGCCAGTCCCCGCGGGGAGCCCCGGAGAGTTGTACCTGGGCGGAGAGTGCCTGGCCCGGGGGTACCTGGGGCTGCCGGCGCAGACCGCGGACCGGTTCGTCCCGCATCCCGACCCGAGCAAGCCCGGGGCCCGGCTCTACCGCACCGGCGACCAGGCCCGGCTCCGCGCGGATGGGGCCTTGGAGTTCCTCGGCCGGCTCGACGGCCAGATCAAGCTGCGCGGCCACCGAATCGAGCCTGTGGAGGTCGAGGCCGCGCTGACCAGCCACCCCCTGGTCGCGCAGGCCCATGTCTGCACCGATCGCGACGCGCAGGGGGCCGTCCGGCTCATCGGCTACGTGGTGCCCAGCGACTCCCGGAGCGTCCCCAGCGGCGCCATGCTTCGCGCCCACCTGAGCGAGCGGATCCCCTCCTACATGGTGCCCCAGGCGTACGTGGTCCTCGACGCGTTGCCCCTGGGTCCCAATGGCAAGGTCGACCCACGGGCCCTGCCACCTCCACGGGCCTTGCAGTCCTCCGTGCCGTACGTGGCCCCGGCCGGTGCGCTGGAGGAGCGGCTGGCCGCGATCTGGCAAGAGGTGCTCGGCCTTGCGCGGGTGGGCCGCGACGATGATCTGTTCGATCTGGGCGGCCACTCGCTGACGGTGGCACGCATCGCCGCCCGGATCCGGGCCGAGCTCGGCATCGAGATCAGCGTACCGGAGGTCTTCGAGCACCCGAACCTCGCGGTGCTGGCGGCGCGGCTCGCCCAGGACGATGGCTCTCGGCCGACGCTGCCCGC
Organism: Hyalangium sp.; assembly: GCF_045802625.1. Lineage (NCBI taxonomy): Bacteria > Pseudomonadati > Myxococcota > Myxococcia > Myxococcales > Archangiaceae > Hyalangium > Hyalangium sp. The sequence continues at coordinate 19,980 of NZ_JBJMQP010000229.1, forward strand.
CATCACGCCGCACCCCGGTGAGGACAGCGCTCCGCTGTCGTACCAGCAGCTTCAGATGTGGTTCCTGACCAAGCTGGCTCCGGACAGCATCGCCTACCACGCGCAGACGACCCTCCGCGTGCTCGGACAGCTCGACCTGGACGTGCTCGATCGCGTGGTGACGGAGATGGGCCGCCGGCACGAGATCCTGCGGACCACCTATCATGAGCAGGACGGCGAGCCGCGGCAGCGCGTCCAGCCGGCCGGCCCGGTCCGGGTCCGCCGGATCGATCTGACCCACCTCCCCGCCACCGAGCGGGCCGCGCGCGCCGAGGAGCTGGTCCAGGAGGAGCTGCACGAGCCCTTCGATCTGGCGCGGCTGCCGCTGCTGCGCTGGACGGCCATCCGGCTCGCCCCAGAGGAGTACGAGCTGGTCCTCGTGGAACATCACCTGGTCCACGACGGCTGGTCGTTCGCCCTGCTCATGCGGGAGCTGCGAGAGCTGTACCGCGCCTTCTCGGAAGGCCGGGACTCGCCGCTGCCTGAACTCTCCGTGCAATACCGGGACTTCGCCCGCTGGCAGCGCGAGGTGATGGACTCGCCGGTCATGCGGGCCCAGTTGGAGTACTGGCGCCAGCAGCTGGCCCAGCTGCCGGCGGCCCCCGCGCTGCCGCAGGATCGGCCCCGGCCAGCGGTGCAGACCTACCGCGGAGAGACGCTGCGCATCGAGCTGCCGCCCACCCTCCCCGCCGCGCTGCGGGCCTTCTGCCGCAGCGAGCGAGTCACGCTGTACACCGCGATGTACGCCGCCTTCACGCTCTTGCTGCGGCGCTACACCGGCGTGCATGACGTGTGCATCGGCTCGGCCTACGCCAATCGCCAGTCCCACCAGGTCCAGGATCTCATTGGCATGCTGGTGAACCCCGTAGTGCTGCGGCTGCAGGTGGAGGATGGGCAGACCTTCCGGCACCTGGCCCAGCAGGCCCGCGAGAAGATCCTGGGGGCCTCCAAGAACCAGGAGCTGCCGTTCCCGTTCCTCGTCCGCGAGCTCAACCCCCACCGCGACATCTCCGGCAACCCGCTGATCCAGATCCTCTTCAGCGCCAATGACTCGCCGCTGCCCCAGCTGGAGCTGGGGCGCGCGACCGGGACGGTGTTCGAGCGCGGCAACGGCTCGGCCAAGATGGATCTCGACGTGGTGGTGATCCCGCGCGCGGAGAGCCAGATGGGCGACGCCGGGCACACCGACGACCGCATCCTGCTGCTGTGGGAGTACAACGCCGATCTGTTCGAGCCAGAGACCATGCGCCAGATGGCCGATGCGTACCTGCGGCTGCTGGAGGATGCCGTCAGCCGCCCGGACGCCGCGCTGGGGGAGCTGCGGCTGCTCACCGAGCGTGAGCAGGAGCGGATCCTCCGCACCTTCAACCCGGAGCCCGCCGCGGACGCCGGGCCGCCGGTGCATCTGGCGGTCGCCGCGCACGCGCAGGCCCGCCCGGAGGCCCCCGCGGTGGTCACCGCGTCCGGGCAGCTCAGCTATGCGGAGCTGGACCGGCGCGCCAACTGGCTGGCCAGCTGGCTGCGGGCGCGGGGCGCCGGAGCCGAGCGCATTGTCGGGATCTGCTTGCCGCGGGGCGCTGACCTGATCGTGGCCCAGCTCGGGATCCTCCGCGCCGGGGCGGCGTTCCTCCCGCTGGATCCGGAGAACCCGGATGACCGGCTGGCATACATATGTGCCGACGCGCGGGCGGACGTGGTGGTGAGCACGGGGCCGTACGCAGGAAAGGTCCCCGCGGCCAGCCAGGTGGTGCGGCTCGAGGACCTGCCCGCGGGGCCTCCACCGGCCGACCCGCCTTCCCCCGTGGGCGCGCACGAGCTGGCCTACGTCATCTACACCTCCGGATCGACCGGGCAGCCCAAGGGTGTGCTCATCCACCACGGGGCGCTGTCGAACATGGTCCGCTGGCACCGGGCGGATTTCCAGCTCACCCCGGCGGATCGGATCACCCTGGTGGCCTCCCCTGGCTTCGACGCCTCGATCGGCGAGATCTGGCCAGCGCTCGCCGCGGGAGCGGCGCTGCACGTCCCCGAGCCCGACGTCCGGCTATCCCCGCGCCGCCTGCAGGAATGGATGCTGGAGCAGCGGATCACCCTCAGCGATCTGCCGACACCGCTCGCCGAGGCGGTGCTCACCTTGCCGTGGCCGGACGACACCGCCCTCCGGGTCATGCTGACCGGCGGCGACCGGCTGCACCTCCGGCCCCCCGCGGAGCTGCCCTTCCCGCTCATCAACACCTACGGGCCCACCGAGAGCACCGTCATGGTCACCTCCGGTCCCGTGGCGCCCGCGGACAGCCAGGCCGGGCCGCCGGACATCGGCCGCCCCATCCCCGCGACCACGGCGTACGTGCTGGACACGGAGCTGCGGCCGGTGCCGGCCGGCGTGCCCGGCGAGCTGCACCTCGGGGGCGCCGGGTTGGCCCGCGGGTACCTGGGGCAGCCCGGCCTCACCGCCCAGCGGTTCGTCCCGGACCCGTTCACCCCCGGCGCCCGCTTGTACCGTACCGGCGACCTGGTGCGGCACCTCCCGGACGGCACCCTCGAGTTCCTCGGCCGTACCGACGCGCAGCTCAAGGTGCGCGGGTTCCGGATCGAGCCGGGCGAGGTCGTCGCGGCATTGCGCGCTCACCCGGCGGTCGCGGACGCGCACGTCACCGCGCGGCCCCTCGCCGGGTCCCCGGGTCCGCAGCTGGTGGCCTATCTCGTGGCGGCGCAAGGGGCGGTGCAGCCCACCCCGGCGCAGCTGCGAGAGCACCTGGTCTCGACGTTGCCCGCCTACATGGTGCCCAGCCGGTACGCCTGGCTGCCGGAGCTGCCGCTGACTCGCAACGGTAAGATCGACGAGCGAGCCTTGCCGGAACCCCCGGCCCCCGCACCGATCACCGGGGACGGCGCGCCCGATACCGCGCTGGAGCGCCAGCTGGCCGCCATCTGGCGCCAGGTGCTGGGCCTCGAGCAGGTGGGCGTGCACGACAACTTCTTTGATCTGGGCGGCCACTCGCTTCAGCTCGGCCAGGTCCATCACCGGCTGATCAGCGAGCTGCAGCGGGAGCTGCCGCTGCTCGAGCTCTTCCACTTCCCCACGATCCACGCGCTCGCCCGGCGCCTGGAGGCGGGCGCCAACACGCCCTCGCCAGACCGAGGGGCTGAGCTGGCCGCCCGGCGCACCGACGCCCGGAGCCGGCTGGCCCGCCGCCGCGACAGCCTTCCTCGGACACACAAGTGAACGCGAGGACCGAACAGGAGCAGGAGGTAGACGTCAGCGCCGACAGCCCGTGGCTCGCCGTCGTGGGGATGGCCTGCCGGTTTCCTGGCGCGGCCAGCCCCGAGGAGTTCTGGGAGAAGCTGGCCGCCGGGGTGGAGTCCATCTCCGCGCTGGGGAGCCCGGACTCCAACGGGTACCAGGCCGCCTGCGGCGTGATCGAGAACGCGGACCGGTTCGACGCGGCCTTCTTCGGCTACTCGCCCCGCGAGGCCCTGCTGCTCGACCCGCAGCACCGCGTCTTCCTCGAGTGCGCGTGGGCCGGGCTGGAGGACGCCGGGTATGATCCGTCCCGGTACCCGGGCGCGATCGGCGTGTACGCAGGGAGCAGCGAGACCCGCTACGCGCGCGCGCTGATGGCCCAGCGGCACCGGCTCGGGGGGACGTCCGAGTTCCAGATCCGGCTCGCCACCGGGATGGACTTCCTCACCACCCGGGTGGCGTACAAACTGGGGCTGACTGGCCCGGCGATCACGGTGCAGACCGGCTGCTCCACCTCGCTGGTGGCCATCCACCTGGCCGCCCAGGCGCTGCTGACGGGCGACTGCGACATGGCCCTGGCTGGGGGAGTGACCGTCCACGTGCCGGCGGACCCCGGGGAATACACCGAGGGAGGGATCCTCTCGCTGGATGGGCATTGCCGGGCCTTCGACGCCGCGGCGAACGGCACGGTCGGCGGTGATGGGGCCGGGGTGGTGGTGCTGCGCCGGCTCGCCGACGCGCTGGCCGACGGCGACACGATCCGCGCCGTCCTGCGCGGCTCCGCCGTGAACAATGATGGCTTCGACAAGATCGGATACACCGCGCCAAGCATCGAGGGGCAGGCGCGCGTCATCCGGGCGGCGCAGCTCATCGCCGAGGCCGCCCCCGAGACGATCAGCTACATCGAGGCGCACGGGACGGGGACCCCGCTCGGAGACCCGATCGAGCTCGCCGCGCTGACCCAGGCTTTCCGGCATGGAACCGATCGCCGGGGGTTCTGCCGGATCGGCTCCGTCAAGACCAACATCGGCCACACCGACGCGGCGGCGGGCGTCGCCGGGTTCATCAAGACGGTGCTCGCCCTGCAGCACCGGGAGGTGCCGCCCAGCCTGCACTTCACCGCGCCGAACCCGCAGATCGATCTGGCCGCGAGCCCCTTCGTGGTCCCTGTGCGCCGGACCCCGTGGGAGGCCACGGGAACGCCGCGCCGGGCCGGGGTCAGCTCGCTGGGCATTGGAGGCACGAACGCGCACGCCGTGCTGGAGGAGGCGCCCGCCATGCCGCCCACCGGCCCTGGACGCCCGTGCCAGCTGCTGGTCCTGTCCGCCAAGACGCGCAGCGCGTTGGATGCAGCGAGCGGCCGGTTGCTCGAGCAGCTGAACCGCAATCCCAGCATGGCGCTGGCCGACGCCGCGTGGACGTTGCAGACCGGCCGCAAGGAGCAGCGGCACCGGCGGTTCGTGGTCGCGGAGCGGGCCCCGGACGCGGCCGCGAGGCTGGCCGAGGCGATCTCCACAGGACTGGCCGGCGACGCGGCGGAGGAGCGGCGCCCCCAGGTGGTGTTCCTGTTTCCCGGCCAGGGCGGTCAGCACATCGGGATGGCGGAGGAGCTGTACCGGCACGAGCCCGCGTTCGCCGCGGCCGTCGACGAGTGCGCCGAGCTGGCCCGGGCCCCGCTCGGGCTCGACCTGCGGAGCGTGCTGTACCCGGCCGGCGATCCCGGGCGCGCGGCGCAGCGCCTGAACTCGATGACGGTGGGCCAGGTGAGCATCTTCGTCGTGGAGTACGCCCTGGCCCGCCTGTGGACAGCGTGGGGCGTGCGGCCTGATGCGGTGCTGGGACACAGCCTGGGCGCATACGCGGCGGCTTGTACCGCCGGGGTGTTCTCCCTGCCTGACGCGGTGCGCCTGGTCGTGGCGCGTGGCCAGTTGCTGGACACCCTCTCCGAGGGCGCCATGCTCGCCGTGCCACTGCCCGAGCAGGAGGTCCGCGGGCTGCTTGGGGATGAGCTCTCCGTGGCGGCCATCAACGCCGCCGCCCAGTGCGTGATCTCCGGCCCGGCCGCCCGGATCGATGCGCTGGCCGCCGCGCTGAGCGCACGCGGCGTCGACGCGCGGCGGCTGCACATCCCCGCCGGCGCGCACTCGACGCTGGTCGAGCCGATCCTGGCTGAGTTCGAGAGGCGGGTGTCCGAGCTGCGCCTGCAGGCTCCGTCGATTCCCTGGGTCTCAGAGACGACAGGCACCTGGGTCACCGGCGAGGAGGTGACCCGCCCCAGCTACTGGACGGCGCACCTGCGCCAGCCCGTGCGGTTCGCGGATGCGCTGACCACGGTGCTCAGGCGCCCCGGACAGGGGCTCGTCGAGGTTGGCCCCGGCCGTACCTTGATCACGCTGGCCCGCCAGCACCCAGGCATCGGGAGCACGCTGACGGTGCCGACGCTCTCCCACGCCGCCGAGTCCGTCTCGGATCTCTCCGTCGCGCTCACGGCGGCCGGGCGGCTCTGGGCGGCGGGAGTGCCGCTCCACTGGGCCGGGTTGCACGAAGGTGAGCGGCGCCGCCGCGTCTCTCTGCCGACCTACCCGTTCCAGGGCCAGCGCTACCGGGTGGAAGCGCCCGAGAGCGCGCAGGCCGCTCCGGCCGAAGCCGAGCCGATCCGGCCCCCGGAGCCACCACGGGACGACGAGAGGCCGCACGGCTTGCGGCAACTGACCGAGCGCGAGCACGCGGTCTGCAAGGCCTTCGCCGAGATCCTCGGCGTCACCGGAGTCGGCCCCTCCGACAACTTCTTCGATCTGGGCGGTGACTCGTTGATAGCGACCCAGCTCACCGCCTGGGTCCGGCGCGCATTCCAGGTGACGGTGTCGGTCCGGGAGGTGCTCACCCGGCCCACTCCCGGCGCGCTGGCCGCCCTGCTCGACAGCCGTCTGTCCACCCCATCCCTGCCTCAAAAGGAGTCCTGACACCCATGTTTGAAGATCTCACCGATCGTCAGTACTGCGTGGTCCGCAATGCCGAGGAGCAGTACTCGATCTGGCCGGCCGATCGAGCGCTCCCAGCCGGCTGGGCCGCGCAGGGCGTCACCGGGACGAAGGCCGAGTGCCTGGCCTACATCGAACGCACCTGGACGGATCTCCGCCCCCTCAGCGCCCGGACCCGCGGGCCGGTGCAGCCGCGATGAGCACGCCCACGCCAGAAGAGCGCCCGTCCAGCCTGTGGCGGCACCGCGATTTCATGCTGCTCTGGAGCGCCCAGTCCACCAGCCTGGTGGGCTCGCAGGTGACCCTCATGGCGCTCCCGCTGACCGCGATCCTGCTGCTGCAGGCCACGCCCATGCAGGTCGGCCTGCTCACCGCGGCGGGGTATCTGCCCTTCCTGCTGGTCGGCTTGCCGGCCGGCGTGTGGGTGGATCGGATGCGCCGCCGTCCGATCCTGATCGCGGCCGACGTGGGCCGGACGGTGTTGCTGTTGGCGATTCCAGCCGCGTACGCACTGGGCGTGCTGCGGTTGTGGATGCTGTACCCGATCGCGTTCTTCACCGGGATCCTGTCCCTGTTCTTCGACGTCGCCCATCAGTCCTACCTGCCCTCGCTGGTGTCGCGTGACCAGCTCGCGGAGGGCAATGCCAAGCTGGAACTCTCCTTCTCGGGGGCCCAGTTGTTCGGCCCGGGCCTCGGTGGCGTGCTGGTCCAGCTCCTGACCGCGCCGTTCGCCATCCTGGGCGATGCGATCAGCTACCTGGTGTCCGCCGTCCTCATCCTGGCCATCCGCCGTACCGAGCCTCCACCGGCCAGCGACGAGGGGACAGCGGCCAGCCTCGGCGAGCAGATCAAGGAGGGGCTGCGCTACGTGCTGGGCCACAAGCTGCTGCGGCCCATCGCGCTGACCACCGGCATTGGCAACCTCTTCGATCTCTACGGCATGGTCGCGGCCATCCTCACGCTCTACGCGGTGCGCGAGCTGGGGCTGTCACCCGCCGCGCTGGGGGGGGTGCTGGCGGCGGCCAACGCGGGCTCTCTGCTCGCGGCCACTCTCAACGGCCGGCTCGTTCAGCGCTTTGGGGTCGGCCCTGTGCTCGCGGCCTCCTCGGTCGTCCCTGGGCTCGCCGTCCTGCTGTTGCCGCTGGCGACGCCCGTGACCGCGGTGCCCGTCCTGGTGATCTCGCTCGGGTTGGCGGGCTTTGCCATCGCCCTCTACAACGTCAACCAGATCACCCTGCGGCAGACCGTGACGCCCGACGCGATGCAGGGCCGCATGAACGCGACGATCCGCTTCCTCATCTGGGGCACCCTGCCGATCGGCACCTTCCTGGGAGGCCTGCTCGGCGGCACCATCGGGCTGCGCCCCACCCTGGTCATCGCCGGGATTGGGAGCACCGTGGCAAGCCTTCCGCTGATCCTGTCCTCGATTCGCTCCTTGCGGAGTGTGCCTTCCGCCGAGCTCGAGCCGGTGGCAACGGTGGTGAGCGCCAATGGCTGACACCGATCCGAAGGGGCCACGCGAGCGGCCGGGCCACACGGGGGCTGACCGGGAGGCTGGCGCCGCATGGCTGGCCTGCCGGCAACGCCGCCCTGAAGCCACCGCGCGCATGTACTGCTTTCCCCACAGCGGCGGCTCCCCGGGTGAGTACCTGCGCTGGTCGGACGGGCTGCCTGGGCTCGAGCTCTGGGGGGTGAATCTACCGGGCCGAGGGCGGAGGATGTCCGAGGAGCCCTACCGGCGTCTGGAGGATCTGGTCGGCGCCATCGCCGACGCTGTCGACTTCCGGCCCCCCTTCGCGCTCTTCGGTCACAGCCTGGGCGCGGTCGTGGCGTTCGAGGTGGCGCGCGCCCTGCGTGACCGGGGTGGACCGGAGCCACGGGCGCTGCTCCTCTCCTCCTATCAGGCGCCGCACCTGCCTCGCACCGACCCTGACGTGCACGGGCTGCCGGACGAGCAGCTCCTGCCCATCGTGGAGCGGCAGTACGGCGAGCTGTCCACGGCGCTGCGTGACGATCCGGACTTCCGGCAGTTCACGCTGGCCTACCACCGGGCCGACTTTGAGATGATAGAGACCTACCGCTATGCCGAGGGGCGGCCGCTGTCCGTGCCGTTGACCGTTGTGGGCGGGACGGAGGACTACCCCAAGGAAGCGCTGGAGGCCTGGGGGCGGCACACCACCGGCCCGTTCTCCGTGCGGCTGTTCCCCGGCGATCACTTCTACCTGCGAGCGCAGCGCGAGGGCCTGCTGCGCCTCATCACGTCCACCCTGACGCCCAGGCCCGCGGCCCCGGTGCCTTCACCCCAGAGGGTCGCATGACAGACGGCGGGGTGAGCGGCCAGCCCGGCTTCCTGGCGGAGCTCTTTCTGGGGCGCCTTCGCTGCGACCTGCTCCAGCCGTTCCCGGAGCAGGATTTGGAGGAGCGGGCGGCGGGCGACGCAGCCGTCGCCGAGCTGTCGGAGTTCCTTCAGCGGCACGTCGATCCGACCGAGCTCGACGAGACCCGCAAGCTCCCCGACGGCCTCCTCGGCCAGCTCCAGGAGCGCGGGTTCCTGCGGCTGCCAGTGGAGCGGCGGCTGGGGGGCCTGGCGCTGTCGCCCTACAACACCTTCCGCGCCATCCAGGTGGCCGCGAGCTGGTCACCCCCGGTGGCGCTGATCCTGGCCCTGAGCAATGGGCTCGGCTCGGCCGCCTACCTTCCATTCCTTCCCGAAGGGCCGTTGCGCGAGATGATCGCCGCGCGGGTGGCAGAAGGCATCGTGTCCGGGGGCGCGGACACCGAGCCCGCAGGGGCGGCCAACCGCTTGCGTACGACCACCGCGACGCCGGTGGAGAACGGCGCGGCGTACCTGCTCAACGGCGAGAAGATCTACATCGGCAATGGGCCGGTGGCCGACCTCATCGATGTGTCGGCGACCCTGCGTGAGGGCGGGCGGGAGCAGGTGCGGCTGTTCTTCGTGGACTCGCGCAGCCCGGGCTTCCAGGTCGCCGAGCGGCATGAGTTCCTCGGCCTGCGTGGCGCGCCCAACGCCCGGCTGGTGCTGCGCAACGTGCGGGTCCCCCGCGAGCACATGCTGGCCGGAGACGAGGACGAGTGGCGGCTGTCGCCCCAGATCGCCTCGATGGCCGCTACCGCACGGATCTACATCATCGGCGCTCCGTCGCTGGCGATCGCGAAGCTCTGCGCTCACTGGTCGCGCGACTTCCTCTCCCGCCGGAGCGTGGACGGCCGCCCGCTCGGCGGGTACGAGCAGATCCAGCGCATGCTGGCCGAGTCGTTGGCCGAGACCTTCGCCATGGACAGCGTTGTGGCCTGGGCGCTGCTCGGGGCGAAGCGCGCGGACACCCGGTACGAGCGGGTCGCGGCCAAGAACATCACCTCGTTGACCAGCTGGCGGATCATCGAGCGGACCCTGTCGCTGCTGGGCGCTGAGGGGTACGAGACGGGGCCCAGCAAGGCTCGCAGGGGGGTACCGGGGCTGCCGGTCGAGCGGTTCCTGCGTGACGCCCGAGGTCTGCGCATCGCCGGTGGGGTGGACTTCCAGGTCGACTTCTGGGCAGCCCAAGCGGGCCTGCTCGCCTGCTACTACCCGGCGGATGGCCGGGTGCCGGAGCTCGAGACGGCCGGGCCAGGCCTGACGATGCCTGGACTGGACGCCCGTAACTCCGATCACCTGGCGTATACCGGAGCTCAGGTCACCCGGCTGGCACAGACCTGCCTGGAGCTGGCTCGGCGGTATCCGGATCCGGAGGCGCTGTACGCCCAGGAGTCCGTGGTGGTGGCGTTGGGACAGCTCACCCGGGAGCTGTTCACCATGGCGATCGTCCTCGCGCGGGCCGCGCACCTGGCACAGCAAGGCCAGGCCGAGGCGGGGGATCTCGCCGACATCTACTGCTGTGCGGCGCGGCATCGCGTCGAGGGCACCTGGCTTGGCCTGTCCGCCAGCCCGGAGCCTGACTATGCCGGCGTCAGCCACCGGTGGTTGACCCGCCGCGCCTACGACTCCCTGGCGCAGGATGTCCTCAGCAAGGTGCCGGGGCTCGCATGAGCCACCCCGGGGCCCTTTTCCTTGGGCAAGGCCGTGTCAGCCGGCCTCCTCGCGGAGGAGGAGGCCGATCCGAATGAGCTCTACCCGCCGCAGCCGATCCGCTGCGTCCCGATGATGATGTCGTCGTACCAGAGCTCGTCCTGCTCGCTGTGGTAGGTCTCGAAGCCGAACCAGGCCTTGGCGTACTGCGGTGACCACTTCGACAGGTTCGCGTTCCAGTTCGTCGCGTGCAGGCCCGTCACCTCGACGTTGTCGAACCACACGCGCAGCTCGTGCTGGGCCCCGTCGAAGAAGGCCTCCACGCAGTGCCACTCCCCCTCCTTGAGCTGGACGCCTTGGGCCGGCTGCCCCCAAGGCCCGGAGAGCTGCTCGTACTCGTTGTTCGGCTGGATGAGGTTCGTCTCGAGCACGTACTGCTGGAAGCCGATGCGCACCATGCGCTGGTTGTCCGCCGAGCCCGCGCCGAAGTAGGTGCTGTGGCCCTCGCCCATCGGGTTCTTCGAGCGCATGAAGACGCGCGCATAGAAGCTGTTGTGCTGGGGCGGGAAGGGCCGGGTGGTGGTGAACAGCACGGAGCGGAAGCTCTCCTGCCCGGTGCCCACCACGTGCACCGACTTCGTGCCCGAGTGCGCCTGGGTGCCGTCAATGGAGATGCTGCCCAGCTGGTTGAAGACCTGGACCTGCCACGACACCGGGTCGGGTGCTCCGCCCACGGTGGCCTGCTCGAAGTCGTCACAGAGCAGCACTCCGTTGGCTCCGCACGCGCTCACTCCCGGCCCGGTGCCGAGGAGATCGGAGTCGGGCGCGCTCGAGTCGCCGCAACCCATGGCCACACCCAGGACACAGCAGAACAACCACCCGAATCCATGTCGTCGATGCACGGTCACCATGCCTTTGAAATAGGGGGGGCTCCAGCGTAACCTGAGTTTCGGGCATGGCACGGACCGAGAAGGAGCAGATGCTCGCGGGCGAGCTGTACGACGCGATGGATCCAGAGCTGGTGGCTGGACGCGCCCGGGCACGCAAGCTGCTGCGCGCCTACAACCAGTCCACCGAGGACGAGCCGAAGCTGCGCGAGAGCCTGCTCTCCCAACTCCTGGGCGCGATGGGGACGGGGGTGTGGATCGAGCCCCCGTTCTTCTGTGACTACGGCGAGCACATCCGGCTGGGTGCACGCGTGTTCATGAACTTCCAGTGCGTCATCCTCGACTGCAATTCGGTGACGCTGGGAGATGACGTGTCCCTGGGGCCCGGCGTGCATATCTACGCGGCCACGCACCCGCTGGACCCGGACGAACGAATCAAAGGCCCCGAGCTGGCGCGCCCCGTCACCATCGGCGCCAAGGTGTGGATTGGCGGCGGGGCCATCATCTGCCCGGGAGTCACCATCGGTGAGGGCTCGACCATTGGGGCCGGGAGCGTGGTCGTGCGGGACATTCCTCCGTACGTCTTCGCAGCCGGCAACCCCTGCCGCGTCATCCGGAAGCTGCGCTGAACGCCCTCACGGGGCCTTGCGCGGCTCGCGCAGCTGGGCCGCGTGCGTCAGCAGGTAGTTCCGCTCGGACAGGCTCGCCGTGCGCTCCGCCGCGCGCTGGTAGTGCGCGATGGCGCCCTCGAGATCGCCCGCCCGCTCCAGCAGATGCGCGCGCACCGCGTCGAGGCGATGGTGCTCCTTCATGCGCGGGTCCTCGGCGAGCGCATCGAGGAGCTCGAGCCCCGCGGCCGGGCCGTGAACCATCGCCGTCGCGATCGCGTGGTTGAGCGTCACCATCGGGTTGTCGGACATGCGCTGCAAGAGGCCGTACAAGCCCAGGATCTGCGCCCAGTCCGTGTCCTCGGCGGTTGCCGCCTCGTCGTGTACCGCCGCGATCGCCGCTTGCAGTTGATACGGGCCGACCGAGCCCCGCGGCAACGTCGCCGTGAGGAGCGCTACGCCCTCGGCGATGGCGCTCGGGTCCCACAGGGTCCGGTCCTGCTGATCGAGCGGGATGAGCTCGCCCGAAGGCCCGGTCCTCGCGGCGCGCCGCGCGTCCGTCAGCAACATCAGCGCGAGGAGCCCCGCGACCTCCGCGTCATCGGGGACGAGGCGATGGAGCATGCGCGTAAGGCGGAGGGCCTCGCCCGAGAGATCGCCGCGGTAGAGCTCCGGGCCCGACGTCGCCGTGTAACCCTCGCTGAAGATCAGATACAGCACGTGCATCACGGCCCCGAGGCGTGCGGCGCGCTCCTCGGCCGTGGGCAGCTGGAAGGGCACCCCCGAGTCCTTGATGCTCTGCTTGGCCCGGCTGATCCGCTGCGCCAGGGTCGCCTCCGGCACCAGGAAGGCCTTGGCAATCTCGAAGGTCGTCAACCCCCCGACGGCGCGGAGCGTGAGCGCGATCGCGGACGCGGGCGAGAGCACCGGGTGGCAGCACATGAAGAGCAGGTCCAGGGTGTCGTCCCGCTCCACCGCGGCCTCATCCGCGGCGAGGGCGAGCTGCTCCTCCGGAGGCACCAGGCTGACCACGAGCGACTCGCGGTGGCGGCGGGCGGTCTCGGCGCGGACATGATCGGTGATACGTCGCGCGGCGATCCGGATCAGCCAGGCACGCGGGTTGTCGGGCAGGCCATCGCGCGGCCACTGTGCCGCCGCCGCGATGAGGGCCTCCTGGACCGCATCCTCCGAAGCGGCGAAGTCGCGGAACCGCCGAGTGACAGCACCCAACACCTGCGGCGCCAGCTCGCGCAACAGGTGCTGGGTACGGATGTCCAGGGATGGGGTCATCAGAGCAGGTCAGGGGGCGGCCCGCTCAGCACCTGCCGCACCTCGATGGGCATGTTGAGGGGTGCACCGCCGGGGCCAGGAGCGGCGGAGGCCTGCGCGGCGATCTCGTAGGCGCGCTCGGGGCTCTCGACGTCCACGATCCAGTACCCGGCGAGGAACTCCTTCGACTCGGGGAACACGCCGTCGGTGATCGGCTTGCCGTCCTTTCCGGCGCGCACCCGCTTGGCCTGGTCGGGGCCGGCCAGCCCCTCGGCGGCCACCAGCTCGCCCGACGCCCGGAGCTTCTTGTCGAAGTTCACCATGAACGCGATGTGCGCCTTGAGGTCCTGCTGCGGCCACTTGGCGATCTGGTAGGGGCCTCCGCCCGGGGTGTTCATCATCAGGATGTACTTCATGATTGGCTCCTTGAGTACGGGCGCACCTCCGTGGAGCGCGCGTTCACCCAGTAGTCGAAGCCCACCGGCGGTTCTCTACATGGGCATGCACATCTTTTTTTGCTCTTTTCCTGGCCACCGCAAGTCCTCGGAAAGACTGTGCTTTCCGGCGAGCGGCGGGGGGATTCCGCCCGGCTGGGCCGCCATCATCGTTTCCCGCCGTCCCCCGGACTCCCGCCCTAGAATGCATGGGTTGGCAGCAGTCCGGGCGCCACCTCCGCCGAGTCATCGGGCAGGACCATGAGCCGATATCCTATGAAGCCGTCTCTCGCCTGCCTCCTCCTCGCGCTGGGGATGGCGCTCCTGGCTCCGCGCGCCGCACACGCCGAGCCCACTTGTCCCAAGACCACCGAGGCGGCCCTGCCGGACGTGCCCGAGGGGCTCAAGCCCGGCACCTGGTTGGCCAAAGACACTTCGATCACCGCGGAGCGAGGGAGCCCCCTGCCCTCCTTCCACCCTGCTTTCGAGCAACAGCTCACGGCGGCGCGTGAGACGTTGGAGATCCGAGGCTTCATCGAGGCCGAGAACCGTGGCGGGCGGGCCGCCGTGGTGCTCATGACGCGGGCACCAGAAGGCTTCTGCGTGCTCAACGCCTGGATGTCTCCCGCTGGCGAGCACTTCACCCGGCTTGTGCTCGTCTCCATGTGGCGCTCCAAGGACAGCCAGCGCGCCGTGATCCTGGCCGAAGCTTCTGCTCCCCCAACCAATGACTCGAAATCCAGCGCGCGAGCCGTGGTGCTGGGCACCAACGCTCAGCGAGTCTGGACGGCGTTCGAGGCAACCAGTACGGGCCTGGCGTTCGATCCGCAACCTGGCACCGTGGCGCTCCTGGGAGCAGGGGCCCCGCTGTTCCTCGACGCCACAGGCCAGTTCCAGGCCCGGCCTGCCCCCAAGAGCGCCGTTGCCGCGGAAGGCACACCCCCCTCCTGCCCCAAGACCGGCAATAAACCGCTCGGCAAGCTCGAATCGGATCCCCTCGGCGAAGACTCGCAGCTGAAGATCGATCAGTGGGTCCCGACCGACGCAGCCTCCCAGTTCTATGAACTCTGGGACAGCGACCCCCTGGCCCAGGTGGCCTTTCGCAAGCTGCTCACCGTGGGAGGGAAGGAAGTCGAGGCCGTGGGAATCACTGGCAATGACGCCGTGGTGGTGTTCCTGGCTCGGGCCTCCAAGGGGTTCTGCGTGCTGAACTCCCGGTCTTGGGCGTTCGGTGGCAATGGAGTGCACGCCTCGTCGTCGTGGTGGCTCCCCAAGAACCAGAAGCTCGCCGTGCTCCTCTTCAGCCTCACGTTTGAGTACCACCACGGTGTAGGGCCCGAGGATCCCCGGGAGGAATCCGGAGGCGTCGCTCTGACCCTCGACGGCCTGCGCGTGAGGCTCGCCTCCAAAAACGAGATGACCTTGGCGCAAGCGAGTCATCGGGCAGGACCATGAGCCGATACCCTATGAAGCCCTCTCTCGCCTGCCTCACCCTCGCGCTGAGCCTGTGGCTCCTGACTCCGCTCGCCGCACACGCGGCTCCCACCTGTCCGCAGACCGCCGAGGCGCCTCTGCCGGACGTGCCCGAGGGGCTCAAGCCCGGTACCTGGCTGACAACAGAAGCCTCGATGACCGAGCAAGAGACGAGCCCTCTGCCGACGTTTCATCCGGTCTTCGAGAAACAGCTCGCGGTGGCGCATGAGATGTTGGAGATCCGTGGCTTCTTCGACTCTCGCGGCGGGCGAGCAGCCGTGGTGCTCATGACGCGGGCCCAGGAAGGCTTCTGCGTGCTCAACGCCTGGATGTCCCCCGCCAACGAGTCTTTGACCCACATTGAGCTCGTCTCCATGTGGCGCGCCAGGGACGGGCAGCGCGCCATGCTCCTGGTCGAGACCTCCAGCACCCGCAGCGAGATCGCGAGCCAGCCCGCTGCATCCCACGCCGTGGTGCTGGGCACCAACGCCCAGCGGGTCTGGAAGGCGTTCGAGTCCAACAGCATGGGCCTGGCGTTCGACCCGCAACCCAACACCGTGGCGCTGCTGGGAGCCGGCGAGCCATTGTTCCTGGACTCCACAGGCCAGTTTCATGCACGGCCCGCCCCCAAGGACAGTGCCACGGGCCCAGAAGGCACTCCCCCTGCCTGTCCCAAGACTCCTAACAAGCCACTCGGCGAGATCAAATCGGATCCCAATGGCGATGACTCGGATTTGGCAATTGGCCAGTGGATTCCCACCGACGAAGCCTCAAAGCTCTATCGCTACTGGGACACGGACGACCGAGCCAAGGTGGTCTTTCGCAAGCTATTGACCGTGGACGGGCAAGAAGTCGAAGCCGCGGGAATCGCAGGGATGGACGCGGTGGTAGTGTTCCTGTCCCCGGCCTCGAAGGGGTTCTGCGTGCTGAACTCCCGATATTGGGCGTGGGGTGGCAATGGAGTATATGCTTCGTCGTCGTGGTGGCTCCCCAAGAACCAGAAGCTCGCCGTGCTCCTCCTGGGGCTCACGTTCGAGTACCACCACGGTGTAGCGCCCGAGGATCCCCGGGAGGAATCCGGAGGCATTGCGCTGACTCTCGACGGCCTGCGCGTGAGACGCGCCTCCGAGAAGGAGCTGGCCTTGGCGCAAGCGAGTCAAACGCCCAAGTGAAGCTCACTCCGGAAGAATGAACTGCGTGAACTCGATGGGCTCGGGGCTGCTGTAGTTGACGTTCGTGTTCAGGGCCATGTTGGGATAGTTGTTCTTCGTCGTAGGGCTGATGACCCAGCTCATGGGCGGTGGAGCCTCAGGGGGCTCTGGAGGAACGTACCCATGGGGGTGACCCCAGATGAACTCCTCTCCACCGTTGTAGCGCTTCACCGCGCCCCGCAGCAGGGCCTCGCGGTGCTTGCGAATCGTCAGATTGAGGCTCGCCGCAGGATCCTGATCCTGAGGAGTGACGGTTCCATTGGCCACCTTGGCCTGGTAGGCCGCATTGGCTTGGTTGGCGCGCTTGTTGAGATCGATCCGGGCCTGGTTCGCCTTGTCGAAGAGAACCTTGCTCCCCGCGCGGATGGCCTCCAGGTAGCTCCACATGGCGTCATGGTCCGGGTGAGGATCCACTTGAGCCATTGTGTAGCCATGGGGATGGCCATGCAGAGGCATTCCCTTCTCCTGGCCGTACGACCACACCATGTTTCCCTCCCAGTGACGGAAGTCCTCAAAGGCGCTGGAGTTGAACTGCTTGGCCCCCGACTCGTGCGTGACGATGCGCCGGTAGGCCAGCTTCCAGCCTGATACATCAATGTTTTTCGCCACGTGGTTGGCGGGCAGCTTCTCGTAGGACTCTCCCACCACCAGCTCGATGGTCTTGGCCAGAGGATCCTCAGCGTTATAGGGATTGGCGGCAAAGTTATCCCCCGCCACCCGGAAGGGCACCAGATGGAGGTCGGAAAGGGCGGAGGCCACGGTCGCTGAATTGCCACGATCAATCTGCTGCCCGTCGATCGTGAGGCTCTTCACGATGAGAGTCCCATCACCGCCTCGCACAATCTCAAGGTTCGAGGAGATATCAACCGTCGGTACCTGCCACTCGACCACCATGGCGGCCGCGCTCTTGGCGCCCGAGGCTCGTCCCCAAGCACGCTGGCGGTTGGCAATCGCCACGATGGGAGCCCGCCGCGTATCGACGGGGAACGGAAGCTTGACGGGCACCGGATCAAAGGCGTTCTTGACCGCATCGCCGTCGACCTTGAGGGTGTCGTCATCACCGATGCTGAGAATCACGGCTTGCGCGACATCCTTCAGCTTGTCCGCCGTCCAGATGCCACGAAACTCATGGTCTTTGAGCGTGTATCCAGCGGGGTGCTCATCGACAAAGCCAACGGGAGGAGAGGCTGGAGCTTCGGTGTCTGGCCCCTTCCAGTTGAAGACAAGCCTCCAGTTGACCTCCAGGCGAAGCGAGTGCGTCAGGCCCGAGATGGCGGGAACGCTCCTCTTGCGGCGCTGCAGCAGTTCCTCGAGCGGGGCTTTCTGGACGCCGAAGACGTGCAGCTCCGCCATGAACATGGGCATTTGGGGATGAGGCACCAGGGGCCCGGTTCCCTTGAACTTGCGCGTCTGGTCGCCCCGGATCACGTAGCGGACCATGCGCCGGGCCCGGCGCTGCTTCACGAGCTCGATGTTGGCTTTCGCCCTCGCATCCGCGAGCAATGGCGGTTTTCGCGCCTCGCCGTGCTGCAGCGCCATCTTGGCCGCCTCACTCTCTGGGGCCAGGAGATCGCGCGCCGCCGTTGACGCCGTCACGCCAGCAGCCCGCGCCGTCTCGACAGCCTGAAGCTGCGTGGTGGCCGTAGCTGTGGCCGCGACCCGCGCCTCATTCGCGGCAGTCTTGGCCGCTGGGGTGGCCGTCGGAGAGAGTTCGGTGCCAACCTGGGTGAGGGCCTCGTCGACCTGTTGCACCGCCGTCGTGAGCGCCGTCGTCAGCGCGGTCAACGCGTTGGTGCACCCGGGAGAGAGCTGCTCATTGATCGCGGTGAAAGCGGTAGCGAGTTCCTGCAAAGCAGCGTTGAAGCCCGCGTCCGCACACGCGGAGGCCGGGGCACTGATCGCGGCTGCGTACTGCTGAATGGCGGCGGAAATGGCCGCATTGGCCGGTGAAGGTGGGTTTGGGTTGTTATTGAGCGCCTCGGTGATCTTAGCGACCAACCCTGCGTTGGTCACAGCGGTCTTCAGTGCCGCGAGCTTGGTCTTGGCCGCCGTGAGCTTCGCCTTGGCCTGTGCAGCCGTGGTCTGCGTCGCCACTGCGGCCAGGGCCGTGGTGGCCGTTTCCCGCGGCTTCTTCAGGTTGGTGAAAGCCTTCATGACCGCTTCGATGCGCGGCTGCTTGGCTTTGACCGCGGCGGCCGCCTGCTGCTTCACCTTGTAGACAAACACGAAGAGGTTGCTCGAGGCGACGTCGCGCACGGGCGACTTCTTGTAGTCGAGGACGATCCTCTCCTGCGGCTGGTTGAGCAGCGGCCCCGCCGAGGAGCCATTCAGGTTGGCCGACGCGTCGTCCACCATGGCCAATTGCAGCCCCACCAGGAAGACCGTGAACGAGTCGAGCAGGTGCCGCGAGTCAGCGGTATCGCTCGAGTCGATGATCACATGGGCGAGCCCGAACGCCTGGGTGGGATCATCGAACCAGACCTTGGCCTCGAAGGCCCGCTCGGACCCCGAGACCGTCGTCGCCACGACGATCTCCTCCACGCGGCTTCCGGTGGCCGAGGTCCGAAGGCCGACGGCAGCCCCCGTGGGACCGGCGATCCGGACGCGCACGTGCTGGGCGTTGTTGCCCACGGTTCCCTTGAAGCGCACCCCGCGCTCGTGGACGACGACAGCGCCTGGAGGGGCCGCGGGCGGAGCGCCCTCGGCGGGCGTCTCGTCCGCCTGTTTGAGGCCGGCACGCAGGTAGTCCTTGCTGTCCTCGGTGGCATGCTCCGGCTCGTGATCCCAGAGCACCGGGCAGAGCGACAGCTCCCTCGGCTGACTCAGCGCCACGGGGACCGGGGGCACTGTGACTTCGGCCACGCTGATCGCCACCACCGTGGCATCCGTCGCCGCGATGGGGACCGGCGCCGTGGTCTCGGGTAGGGCGATGGTGCGCTCTACGAAGAGCGCGCTGTCGAGCATGCTCGCCGGAATGGGCCGAGCCCCCTTGCTGGTATAGAGGCGTACCTTCTTGGGCACATCGATCACCGCCTTGGTCTCGAACTTCCAGGGGCGCGTCCCATCGGCTTCCGGGGCGCCGGGGGCGAGCTTGCGCAGCCGGCCGTTCGGCGCCGTGCGATAGGTGGTGGTCGTGCTGCCTTCCTGGATGTACACCCACGTCGACGCCAGCGGCGCCGCGGAGGGAGTCCCTTCGACCTTGACGAGGATCTCGCAGCTAGGCATCGCTCTTCCTCACTCTCAGGCGACCAGAGCCCTCAGCTCTTGCTTTGCTCATACAGCGCGTCGCGGATCTTCTCGGCGTCGGTGCCTTCCGGCAGCTCCTGATCACGCGCGAACTCCGCTAGCCCCTCCTCGTTGCTGTCATAGCCCAGGTTGGCCAGCCGCTGGCGCCAGCCGGACTCGTCGTGGTGCGGATCGAGGTGCCCGATGAGGAGCGTACGCTTGATCCCCAGGTCCGTCAGCTCGATCTCCGCCCGGGTCTCGCCGGGATGAAAGCCCTTCTCGCGGACCGCGCCGTCAGCGCCGGTCTGCCCCTGCCGCTCGTCGTCCCCGACTCGCAGCACGTAGGGTGAGTTGGCGATGGGCTCTCCATCCGCGTCCTTGAAGACCACATGCACATCGCGCGTGGCGAACCGGAGCCTGAACTTGTGGTTCTTCCCGGTCGCGCACTCGGCGACCTTCTTCTTCAAGTCCGGGATGTGGACGACGTCCCCAGGCGCGAGGACGTTCGGGCTCTTCCGCCGGTTGCGCAGCTCCTGGTTGCTGGGATGGTTCCAGATTGCCATCGCGTCCGCGAAGCCATGCCGACGGGCTATCGTCTGCATGCATTCGCCCTGGGTGACAATGTGGGAGTTCGCCATGGGGTTCCCAGAGGATACCTCAGGCTCCGAGTACAGAGGGAGCCTGGGCCCCTTCACCTGGGAACGACGCGAATCTCGAACAGCCGCGGCCACAGCTTTCCTGTCACCCACAGCCGGTCCGTGGCCGCGTCGTAGGCGATCCCGTTCAGCACGTCCTCGTTCCCGCTGCGCTCGCTGGGCGCCAGCAGTCCCGTGAGATCAACCCACCCCGTCACGTGTCCCGTGACTGGATCGATCCGCGCGATGAGGTTGGTCCGCCACACGTTCGCGTAGATCTCTCCCTTCACGTACTCCAGCTCGTTCAGCTGCGTCACCTCGCGGCCCTCGTCCGTCACCTTGAGGGTGCGCTGGACGGCGAGCGTGGCCGGATCCAGGAAGCGCAGCGTGCTGGTGCCGTCGCTCATGATCAGCGACGTGCCGTCATCCGTCAGCCCCCAGCCTTCCCCGGTGTAGCTGAACTGCCCCGTGGGCTGGAACGTCGCGGCGTCGTAGGTGAAGCCCACCTGGGAGCGCCAGGTGAGCTGGTAGAGCTTGCCTCCGAAGAGCGCGAGCCCTTCACCGAAGTACTTCTGATCCAGCTCCCGGCTGCGCAGCACCTGCCCCGTCTCGAGGTCCACCTCGCGGAAGTCCGAGGACCCGTTGAGGCCCGTGCTCTCGTACAGCCGGCCGTCCCGGTAGAGGAGTCCCTCGGTGAAGGCCTTGGGATCATGCGGCCAGCGCTGGACGATCTCGAAGCCGGAGACCGGCGCGCCTTGTGAGACCCCGTGCGCGCCGCTGCAGCCCAGGATGCCAAGAGGCAGGAGGGACAACCACCACGCGAACAGCACGGGCCGAATCTGCACGGGGAACGGACTCCAAGAAGGCAACGGATGGCCTCTCCTATCTATCGCTTTGCCGCGCCTGTGTCCGGCTGCCCATGGCCGGAGCGCGCGTAACCTGAGGTTACCAGAGCAATTAGACAACGAAACGCCCAAGAGAGATCGCGGGGTTCGTGGGTCTGGCCGTTCTGCTCGTAAGGTTTGCCCGGGTCCTGGGACTCATCTCTGTGCATGATCGAGAGCCGCCAAACGCGCTACGAGCGCATCCGCAACGAGTACGGGCCCGCGCTCGCGCGAGTGATTCGCAGCTATGCCCGGTCCGGCTCGGATGAGGAGGATCTCGCCCAGGACATCGCGCTGGCGCTCTGGAATGCGCTCCCCCGCTTCCGGGGCGAGTGCTCCGAGCGCGCCTTCGTGCTGCGCGTGGCCCACAACCGCGGGCTGAACCACCTCTGGCGGCGCCGGAACCCGGAGAGCCTGCCCGACGAGCTGGTGGATCCCGCTCCGCACCCGGACGCGCAGACGCAGCAGCGCGAGGACGTGGACCGGCTCTTCACCGCGATTCGGAGCCTGTCTCCCCCGCTGCGGCAGGTGCTGACGCTGGCGCTGGAGGAGCTTCCGCACGCGGAGATCGCCGCGGCGCTGGGGATCTCCGAGGGAAACGTGGCGGTGCGGTTGACCCGAGCGCGCTCCGCGCTGCGCTCTTTACTGAAGGAGGATGTGCCATGAGTGACGACGAACTGAAGCGATGGCAGGCGGGATTTCGTGGCGTGACGCAAGTGCCTGAGGCGCTCCGCGTGGATCTGGATCGGCAAGCCCGCCGGCATCGGCTGCTCGGCGCGGGGCTCTTCGTGGTGGTGGCCGGCGAGTCCGCTGTCGGCATCGCACTGTTGGCCACGGACTCGAGCCCGCATGCACGCGCGATGGCCCTGTTCCTCATTGGGGTGTCGGTGGTGCTGGGCGCGCTGTTCCTGCGGCTGCGGCGCATGGCCTCGGCCAGGGTGGCGCTCACGCCGGATGAGATCGTCGCGCTGCTCGATCGCCGGCTGCTGGCGAGCAAGCTGGCCGCTCGGTGGGCTCCGTGGCTTGCGTCGCTGGGCGCCCTGGGCGTGGCACTGCTCGTGGTGACGGCCGAGGCCCCCATCGAGACGAAGATCTCGGGGGTTGCTGCCTGTGCGGTCCAGGTGGCTGCGGCGTGGCTGCTGCCTCGGTGGCTGAAGCCACGGCTGGAGCGGCGGGCGGAGATGATCGCGCAGTGGCGGCGCGACCTCGTGGGCTAGCGGCGCCGCTCTCGGCCGGTGCTCAGTACGGCCTGTCGACCCATCGGCGCGCATCCTGCCAGGTGCCCTTCACGAAGTCGGGGAGTTGGCTGGCCACCTTCTCGGACTCGGCCTCCGTGATCTGCGATTGCAGCGCCGAGAAGACGGTGAAGAGCACGAGCCGCACGTTCTCCGGCTCGGCGTTCAGGTGGTTGGCCACGTGCAGGTAGAAGTCGTCCTTGTCGATCTTCTCCGGCCCCGCCTCGATGCGCTTCTGACAGCGTCCCACGATGTCGCGCACATCGGGGCTGAGCTGCTCGAAGAGTTGCTGGACGATGCCGCCGGGCAAGCGCTCGGTCAGCGCGCAGAACACAGCCTCGACGGCCTGCGCCGGATCATATTCCGGGAGTTGCTCGGCGATCTTGCGCAGGAAGGTCTGCCGATCCGTGCCGACCCCCAGCCCGGACCAGGACTGGGTCGTGTCTTGAGTTTGCATGGTGGTTCTCCTTGCTCTCCTTTCATCCTGGGGGTCCTCCGGTGGAGGAGCAGCAGGCAGGAGGCCGGGGGGCTGGGTGGACGTCACCAAGCCCTCTTTGGAGGGGTTGCGCGGGGCCGAGGTCAGGCCCGTCTGCCTGGCCGGCCGCCAGGTGGCCCTGCATGTTTATGGCCGGTCGCTTTGTGCAATACTCTCTCTTCTCCATAGCCCATGAGCACAAAACACCTCGTCTGCGGCTTCTTGCTATTGACGCTGAGCACGGCGCCCACGCTGTCGACACACGGAATTCGAATCATCAGCCCGATGAAAATGATGAGCCGAGCAACCCCACGTTCGACTTCGCTGTGCTTGACCAATACGATGTCGGGACCGCGACCGACTACGGAAACAGGTACCGGGACATCGCCTACCTGCGAATCCGTGGAAGAGAGCAACAACTGATTGACTCCCACGGAGGTGCCCAATCCGACACCCGGAAAAAGGGACAGCCGGATCGAACCGAGAATGCTATACGCGCCGTGGCACGAGACCATAAACAGGGCAGGCAATTCCACGAGGCCGCAACCGCCAAATGGGGCATGCTGGCCCCGTACACGGGAGATTGAGAGATGGGCAAACAACTCCAGAAGCCAGGGACGTTTGTCAGAATCGCCCTGAGCGATGGTTCTTTCGGCTACGGAAGGTTGCTGGAAGCGCCGTATGCCGCCTTCTACAACTACAGGACCTTGGAGCCAGACTCCGATCTGGACCGGATCGCGTCAAAGCCTGTCCTCTTCAAGACAGCCTTCCGCCACCTGGCCTTGAACGTATGGGAAATCATCGGGCGGCGAGAGTTGGAAGACCACCTCGCTCAACCGGTGGTTCAATTCACGCAAGACATCGGGGACTTCCGTAAATGCGTTATCTGGGACACAGCGGGGAATGAGAGAGACGCTGAACCTCATGAGTGTATCGGTCTCGAGCGAGCGGCCGTCTGGGAACAACACGGCATTGAGGAACGGTTGCTCGATGCCTTCATGGGCCGACCGAACGGCTCCGTAGAGCACCTGAAGGTCCGCTTAAAGTAAGCTGTCTCAGTCCTCGACCACCACGGTGAGCGGGGGGCTCACCTCCGCGTGCCGGGACATCGCAGCGGTGATGATGTGTTTCCCCGGCGTCACGCTCCAGCGGTACTCGTAGGGATAGGACACGGTCGCCACTGGCACCCCGTCCACGAGCCATACGATTGGCTCCGTGCTGGGCGTCACCTCCGCCGTCAGCCGCAGCGTGGAGGCCGAGGCCGGTGTGTCTGGATCAAAGAGCAAGCGCACCGTGCCTCGCGGCTCTCGGATGACCACCTTCGGCTGCATGGACTCTTCACGGCTCGGGCACAGCGGGCTCTCCTGCTGCGGCGCCACGTCCAGGTGCTGGCTTCGCGCCCACTGCGTATACGTGTCCGGCAGATCCAGCATCACCCGCGTGATGACATCCGAGGCCGGGCAGGTGGCGCTCGCTCGGAGCCCGTTGCGACGATCCAGCTTCACCTTCGTATGGAATGGGCAGCTCTCCGTGGGCGCGCTGCCCGGCAAGAACCACTCGCTCTTGCGGTGCGGACAGTCCGCGCTCGCGAGCCTCCCCGACAATGGGCAAACATCCACCGCCACCGCTCCCTCCGGCGGCGGGAATGAGTCCAGGATCGGCTGCCACGGGCGGTGCTCCGCCATCACCAGATCCATGATCCGGTGCGCCGCGGCGGCGGCTCCATTGGCTCCTCCCACGCCTCGCATCCGCCTCCAGTCGTGATTGCCCACCCACACCGCCACGAGGAGCCGATCGCTGAACGCCACCGTCCACGCGTCCCGGTAGCCCTGGCTCGTGCCCGTCTTCACCGCCACCGCGTAGGGAAAGTCCAGCGCTCCGCCCACGGGGAACATCGGCCGGCGCGCCAGCGGATCCGAGAGGATGTGCCTCACCAGCTGCGCGGCCTCCCGGTTCAGCAGCCGCTTCGGCGCCACCGGGGGCTCGTCCACGAAGCGGCGCAGGGGCAGGCTCTCGCCCTCTCGCGCGAGCACCCCGTACAGCCCGGCCAGCTCCTCCAGCGTCACCGGCAGGTTTCCAATCGCGAGCCCCAGCCCGTAGCTGTCCGGCTCCCAGCTGATCTCCCCTACCCCCGCCTTCTCGAAGAAGCGCAGCGCGGGCTCCACTCCCACCTCCGAGAGCACTCGCAGCGCGGGGATGTTGCGCGAGTTCGCCAGCGCCTCTCGCAACAGCATGGGCCCCATGAAGGTGTGGTTGATGTTCTCCGGCATGTATGCGCCGCCCGTGTCGCTCCGCACGTCCATCGGCGTGTCCGGCAGCTCCGACGCGGCGGTGAACGAACCCTTCTCCAGCCCCAGCGCGTACAGGAACGGCTTGAGCGCCGAGCCCGGAGAACGCCTCGTGCGCACGAAGTCGATCGCCCCCTTGTGCTCCTCCGAGAAGAAGTCCCGCGAGCCCACCCACGCCAGGATGTCTCCGGTGATCGTGTCCACCACCAGCGCCGAGGTGTTGCCCGCTCCCGACTCTTCAATGCGCGCCAGGTTGTCCCTCAGGATTGCCGCCGCCTTCTCCTGGAGCTCCAGATCGAGCGTCGCCACCGAGATGGGACTGTTCCGGCGCTTCGCCTGCGCGCTCCACTCGAGGACCGCGTGCATCGCCTCGGGCCGACGCCGGGGGCGCGGCACCAGCCCCAGGTCCTCGTGGAGCGACTGCTCCAGCTCGTCGGCCGACAGCAAGCCCTGCGCGTGGAGCGCTCGGAGGATCCGGTGGCTGCGCTTCTTCGCTCGCCGCAGCCCATCCGGCGTGTACGGGCTCATGCGGCCCGGCATCTGCGGCAGCCCGGCCAGGAAGGCCGCCTGCGCCCACGAGAGATCCTCCACCGGCTTGTCGAAGTACAGCCGCGCCGCCCGGACCACCCCGTGCGCCCGGTTCCCGTAGGGCGCCAGCGTCAGGTACTGCCGCAGCACCTGCTCGTGCCCGTGCTTGCGGATCAGCAGCAGCGCCTCCAGCGCCTCGGTGACCTTCCGGAACAGCGTGCGCCCTCCCGGCTCCTGCATGCGCGCCACCTGCATCGCGATTGTCGACGCGCCCGAGATGACTCGAACGTTCTTCACGTTCTGCAGCACCGCCCGCGCCACCGACGGCAGGTAGACGCCCGAGTGCTCGTGGAAGTGCCGATCCTCGGTGACGAGCGTCGCCGCCACCACCTTCTCGGGCATCACGTACGGCAACGGCCAGTAGCCCAGCTCCCCGTCCCCCGCGGGCACCTCACCCAGGTACCGGCCCCGGCGATCGACGACCAGCCGCGAGGGCTCGAGGGTGCGGAGCCCGTCCTTCAAGGTGTGCACGTACAGCGCTCCGGCGCCCACCAGCAGCACCGCGAGCGCCAGCCACATACGCCTCGAGCGGAGTCGAGGGGCAAGACGCCTCCAGGCGTCCGCCGCTGTCCTCCTAACGCTCATGATCCCCCTGGATCACGATCCGCATGCCCTCGCCGCGGCCTCGCACCTCCTGGCGGTACATCTGCTCGGCGTACGGCGCCGGGTGCACGAAGGAGCCCTCCGTCGCCGCGCGGACCCGGAAGTGGAACGTGTGCGTCCCCTGCGGTAGTTGCAGGAAGTAGTAGCGCACCTCGTTGTCCAGCCGCTGCACGTACGCCGGCGCGATCGAGTCCTCCTGCGAGGGCTTCGCGTCCGAGCCCGCGTTCTCCAGCGCCGGGTTGAGCGGCTCCAGGCCCGCGGCGAACGGCACCACCAGCGCCACGTGCGGCCGCACCTGGTCGTTCACCAGCTGCACGTGGAGCTCCAGGATGTCGCCCAGCTTCAGCGCCTCCGTCTGCCCCGCCTTGTCCTGGAAGCGCGTCTGGTCCGAGCCATCCGCGTGCAGGTGGGTGGCGCTGCGCGAGACGAGGAACCCTCGCTGCGTCGACGTCACCTGATCTCCCGGCGCGGCGGGCACGTACTTGTAGGCCACGCGCACGCCCACCGGCCCGCCCGTCACCGTCGCCTCCTGCGGCTTGTCCGTGGCCAGCGTCACCCTCGCCGTCTTGGTGTCCCCGTTCACCGTGAGCGTCTTGCCCGAGGTGAGCGCCACCGTGGAGTTCGGCACGTTCGGCTTCGCGCGATCCAGGTAGAGCGACAGCGCGGCGATGGCTCGCCGGTTCTCGTAGGTGCTCTGGAAGCCCTGCGTCGCGTTCGCGTACGACAGGAGCGCATCCCGCATCAGCTCGTGCCGGCTGTCATCCGGATCCAAGCGCAGCAGCGCCTCGAAGATGGAGGCCACCATGGACGGCTGGGACGACAGGAAGCCATAGCCCCAGTAGCTGCGCCCCTCCTGGATGCCCTCGAACGTCGGCTTGCCCTTGTTGAGCTTGATGATCACCCGATCCCACAGCTCGCCCTTCAGCGCCTCCAGGTTCGTCCGGTAAGCCTTTGGATCCCTCGACATGGTGCTCGCCAGGTCCGCGAGCGCCATCACATCCATCCGCTCCCGCTGGTGGAACAAGTCGATGAGGTAGCTCTCGTCCAGCGCGCCCACGCCCCCGAGCGCCCGGAGCGCCGCCACCTGCTGGTTGTACCGCCACTCCGGCAGCAGCCCGGCGTAGTCGCTGCGCAGCACGCGCTTGAGCGCCTCGGTGGCGCGATCCAGCAGCTTGGCCTCCACCGGCATCCCCGCCTTCTTCGCGGACTCGAGGAACTCCACCGCCTGCGCCGTCACCTGCACGTCGCCCGGCCCGCCCGGCCAGAAGGCGAACAGGCCGCTCGGATCCTGGTACGTGGGCATCTCCTCCTGAAGCCGCTTCACGTGCACGCTCACCTGCTTCGAGAAGACCGTCTCCAACCCCATCTTCTGGAAGAACACGCTCTGCACCACGTCCGGGTAGAGCTGCGACAGCTTCTGCTCGAGGCAGCCGTGCGGGTATGAGCCCAGGTAGTCCAGGCCCGCGAACAGCTCGAGCACTCCGGGCATGGACGCGGCCAGCACCTCCTGCGAGGCCGTGCCCGGGCGCACCGGCTCGGGGATGGGCTTGAGCGCCGTCTTCCCCGCCTTCAGCGTGTCGAAGTACGCGAACGACTCCGCCACTCGATCCGGCAGCACCGGGAGCTGCACCTCGAAGGCGTCTCCCGCCTTGTCGGCCTTGCGCTCCATGTCCACGCGCACGGTGAGCGACTGCGGCTTCGACACGTCCGCCTCCTTCACCTGGATGGGCGTGACGAACGACATCGCCTTGTTGAGCTGCAGCTCCACGCCCTGGCTGAACGGCCGGGCCTCGGCTGGCCCCGAGAGCTGGATGCTCACCGCGCCCGGCCCCCCGTTGCCCTCCACCACGCGGCCCACCGCTCCGCCCCAGAACCGATCGCCCTGGCGCACGAAGCGCGGCAGCTGTGGCTGCACCAGCACCGGCAGCCGCACCTTCAGCGTCTGCTGCTTGAAGCCGAACCGCTGGGCCCCGGACGCCGCCACCGCGCGCACCCGGAAGTTGGTCAGATCGTCCGACAGCGGCACCTCCACCGTGAGCCGCCCCGACGCGGGCACCAACACCGTCGCCTGGTAGTAGGGCACCGTCTGGAAGTTCTTCCGGACGATGCGCTTGCCCGTCATCGCCTTGGACTCTTCCTCGTCTCCGTCACCGCCCGGCTCCTCCTGCTCGAAGAGCTTGCCCACCAGGCTGTTGCGCGTGTCCCGCAGCGTGGTGCCCCGCGCGTTCCGGGTGATGAACGCGCTCAGCGGATCCAGCGGACCCTCCGGCGCCAGCGAGAGCACCGCCTCGTCCACCAGCCACAGCGTCACCTCGCCCGCCAGCGGCGCGCCCTTCTCGTCCTTGAGCGCGATCTCCACCGGGATCTTCGTCCCCGGCCTCGCCGCCTCCGGGTGCTTGAGCTCCACCGTCACCTGGTTGCGCACCGGCTCCACCTCGACGTCGATCGAGGCTCCCAGCGTCTGCGGCCGGTAGCGCGTGTCCTCCGTCTTCCCCTCTCCCAACCGTCCGCGCATCAACGCCACGTGCACCGGGATGTTCGGCACGTGCGTGCCCTTGATGGGCAGCTCGTACACCGCCTTGCCGCCGGACACCTCGCGCCACGTGTACGTGTTGCCGCCCGGCTCCTCGACCACCACCAGCGCCCGGCCCTGCTGGAACGGGCTCTGGATGATGATGCGCGCGGTGTCTCCCGGCCGGTACTTCGGCTTGTCCGTGGCCAGCTCGAACACGCCCTGGCGCGGCTTCTTCCACGCCATCGGCGTCTGCCCGCCCACGTACAGGTCCGCGTTCAACGTCTGCACCCGGCCCAGCTTGTCGCGAGCGATCAGCTCCACCACGTACACGCCCGCCTCCTTCAGCGCGAAGGCGGGCAACACCGGCTGCATGTCCGTGGTGACCACCTGCTCGCTCAGCTTCACGTCCTCCTGCTCCGTCACGTACTTGGCGTCGCCCGTGGCGAAGTGCGTCTCCCGGAGCTGGCTGTGCCAGACCCGGCGGTACAGCCGCACCGTCACCTCCTGGCCCTTCACCGCCTTGTCATCCACTCCCACCGCGACGATCTCCGGCTTGAGCTCGAAGGGCTTCTCCGAGTACCGCGGCAGCTTCATCCCGAGCACGAACGGCGGCAGCGCCTTCACCTCGGTGACGGCGGAGACCGGCTGGTTGTCCGCGCCCGTCACCGTCGCCTCGAAGTGGTAGACGCGCGCGCTCCCGTCGAGATCCAACGCCGGGTTCACCTGGAGCTCATCCGCGCCGCCGTCGTCCAGCTCCGCGTTGCGGCGGATCGTCTCCGGCGCGCGGCTCTGGCCCTCGCGGGCGAACTGGGTGCTGGAGGCGAAGAGGAACCCCTCGCGGCCCTTCGGCACGTAGTAGTAGGGCCGGCGCGTCACCGTCCACGCCACGGGCTGGCCGGACACGTTGCCGCCCGCGTAGTAGCGCGCCACCGCCTTCACCTTGAATGGCCCGTCCAGCCGCACCGTGCCCGCGGACGACAGCTGCACCTCGAACTGGGGGACGCGG
This sequence comes from Hyalangium sp., assembly GCF_045802625.1. Classification (NCBI taxonomy): domain Bacteria; kingdom Pseudomonadati; phylum Myxococcota; class Myxococcia; order Myxococcales; family Archangiaceae; genus Hyalangium; species Hyalangium sp. The sequence goes on from NZ_JBJMQP010000229.1 coordinate 49,607, forward strand.
TACGCCTCGATCTGGAACGAGCGGCGGGCCACCTCGGCCCCTCCGTTCTTCACCGCGATAATGGCTTGGAACTCGCCCGTGGGCACATCCTTCTCGGTGAACTCCGCCGAGAACCCGAGCGCGGTGAACTTCGTAGGCAGCGTCCAGCGCTGGTTGCCTGGCCCTTCCACCCGGACCTCGTAGGTGTTGGCGTCGCCGGTGAGCTGCAGCTCACCTCCGCTCTTGTCGCGCAGATAGCCCTTGATGAAGACCTTCTCGCCGGGCTTGTAGATGGGCCGCTCGGTGAAGACGAACCCGAGCAGCGCATCGTTCTTGGGCGAGGGGATCGTCTGGCCGATCCACTCCAGGAAGCTCGACGACGGAGACCAGTGGTTCTGGGCGAATGTGGCGGGCGGAGCGCGCGGATCCAGCACGAGGATGTCATCCCCGCTCTGGACCGAGATGCGCTTGATGCTCCGCCAGTCCGGCTGAGGCCCGAGCGTCGCCCGGCCCCCATCGTCCGTGGTGAGCGTGTGCGTGAACGGCGCGGAGATCGTCGACCCGGGATGCTTGGGATCCGGCACCAGGTGCTGGCCCTCGATCACGATCTTCGCGCCGCGCAGCTCCTTGGCATCATCCAGCGAGCGGACGAAGAACACCGCCCGATCCCGCTCCTCCACCGCCGTGAGCGACAGGTTCGTCACCTGCACGCGGACATAGGCGCGCTCGGGCGCCCCCGTGAGCCGGCGCAGGCCCACCAGGTACGAGCCCGGACGCTGGCGGCCCACCGCCTCGTCCAGCAGCGGCCCGAGATCCAACCCGAAGGTGGTGGAGCCGCTCTTGTTCGCCAGCGGCAGCTCCACCACGCGCGAGATCAGCGGCGAGCCCAGCAGCCGGATGTGTTGCTGGAGCTGATGCGCGTCGATGTAGCCCGCGGTGTTCGCGGGCGTGGAAGGCTCCTCACCCGGGAAGGGCGGAGCGCTCTCCTCGTTGATGACGACCGGGCTCTCGGGGAACGGCCAGACGCCCTCGTGCAGCGGATCGATCCGGTAGATGCGCACGTCCGCGCGTGCATCCCCGTAGCCCTGCAGCGGCAACATCCGCGGCCCCTTCGCCTCGACAATCGCGTTCGCCTGGCTCCAGCGCAGGAACGCCGTCTTCCAACCCAGGTGGAAGAACACCTGCACGTCCCCGGGATCGCGCAGCGGCCGGCCGCTGTCGTCCTTGATGGGCGCCGCGGAGATCCGCATCTGGTAGAGCGTGTCCGGGACGAACTTGCCCCGCAGCGCCACGCGGCTGCCGTAGCTCTCGAAGTGCATGTCCGGCACGGCGGGCTCCAGGCGCACCAGCTTCTTGAGCGCGGTGAGCGTCAAGTCCTGCACGTCCGCGGAGAAGACGAGCTGCGGCAGATCTCCCTGGTTGCCGCACGAGAGCGCCATGTCCCGAGGCACCGAGGCCCCGCCCACCAGCGGGAAGCTCGCCGCGCCGCACTGGATGGACTGCAGGTGGAAGGAGGGCCGCGTGGACAGCCGGCCCACCCACAGCGCCTTGTCCTCCTCTCCGAGCGCCAGGCTCACCGTCACCCGGAGCTGCTTGCCCTCGGGCACGTCCTCGTCGAGCGTGATCGCGTACACCGCCGGGCTGCGCTGGTTGTCGCGCGGGAGCTGCGAGAGGTTGAAGTCCTTCACCACCCGCGTGGGCGAGTCGGCCAGGCCCGGCAGATCCCGGATCTCCAGCGTGAGCATCTGCTTGAGCGCCGCCAGCGGCAGCGGCTGCGGGAAGGTGAGCGTCAGCGTGCGGAAGGGCCGCAGGTTCGTGCTGTCCGCGTACGGGCTCATCGCCGACGGCGCGGACATCATCGTCGTCAGCACCTTGCGCTCGCCGCGGGCCTCGAAGGCGAAGCGCTGCAGCGGCGGCCACGGCTCGGCGGGCCGGAACTGGAGTGTCTTCTTGTCCGCCCAGAAGTACTGGCCGGGCCAGGACGGGGTGATCTTCAGCAGCTTCTCGCCGTCATCCGCGGGCCGCTTGCCGGGGCCCTCGTTGCCGGAGAAGTACACGGTGACGGGATCAAACCCTCGCAGGAACTGCTCGGGGAGGATCCGGACCGAGCCGCCCTCGGGGCGCTGGCTCTCGTCCGCGGGGCGGTAGTCCTGGGCCGCGACCGGGAAGACCGCGAGCAATGCCAGGAGCGCGGTGGCTCTCGGGGAAACGTACTTCACGGGTTCTCTCCAATCCGCTGGAAGAAGTCGCGCAGGTATTCCTCGGGGATCTCGGCCTTGGCGCCGGCCAGGCCCACGAGGACAGGCTTGAACTTGAGGGGTTTCGCGTTGGCGGGCGCGTGGATCGCCAACAGGAAGGTGCCCTTGTCGAGCTGCAGGAACTGCTGGCAGCCCTCGCCGAGCACCTTTTGCTCCGGATCGAGCACGCTGCACTCGAGCAGCTCCGCCGGCACCTGGAGCCCCAGGCCGATCTGGCCCGGAGACTGCGTGGAGAACCGGAAGAAGCGCGTCTGCGAGGGAGTGATCCAGCTCTCCTCGCTGGCCACGCCCTCCTTCAGCTCCTTCACCGGCTCCTGCGTCCAGGTGGCGGCGCCCGAGAGCGCCCGGTCCGCGAAGCCCCGAACCACCAGACGGTAGCTGCCGGCCTTGAGCACCTGATCGAACGCGCAGCCCTTGTCGCTGCCCTGCACCCGGATCACCCCCGCCCCCTGGGCGAGGCCACACACGCCCGAGTCCGAGCGCACATGCACCACCGCATCCGAGGCGAGCGTGAAGGAGCGCTCCACTCTCGCGCCGCTCAGCTTGAGCGCCCGGGACGCCGGGAGATCCGCTCCCGCCTGGGCCACGAGCGTGCCGAGCGCCGCGCTGCGCGGCTCCGTGGGAGGCGTGAGCACGGCGCGGACTCCGCCGACGCCCAGATCCAGCACCACCTCGCCCGAGCGGCCCGCCGGGACCTTGGCGTCGCAGCCCTCCAGCCGCGTGCCGTCATCGAGCGTCGTCACGCAGCGCAGCGCCCCGGAGACCGTCAACTGCCGGGGAGCAGCCTGGGCGGTGAAGACCAGGGACTGCTGGCCGGGCGTGGGGCTCACCGCCTCGTACAGGCGCTCCAGGTTCTCGCGGCGCGGCGTCGGATCGATCGCTATCACCTCCGCCTGCGTGCGGGGCTCCTCGGGGGAGTACACGAAGACGGAGCCTCCCTTGCCCGTGAGCACGCAGGCCGTCAGGGCCTGGGCCGGCGCGCAGAGATCAACCGCCGTGCCCGACTCGTCCACCTGCACGGCCCACGCGTTGCGCGGCAGGGCGAGCTGCACGCGGGTGGGGTTCGAGGGCATCCGGAGCTGGAGCGCCGTGCCCTGCGACCAGACCAGGTTCTGCAACCCCGGCTGCAGGGAGCCCGCCGCCGAGGGCACCGGCACGGCCAGCCGCGTCACCGTCGCCTCGGCGGCGCTGAGCGCGGGAGTCCACCAGCGAGCCAGGGAGTGCTGGGTGGGGCCGGTGGCCGCCACGCACATGAAGTCATCCTGCCGCGCCGTTCCGCCCACGAGCTCGCAAGCGGGGTTGCTCCGCTCTCCCACCTGCACGGTGGCCTTGAAGAGGTGAAGCTCCGGGGAGCGCGTGGACTGCCGCAGCAGCGCCACGTCCCGGGTGAGGCGCACGCGCTCGGTCTTCGGTCCGTCCAGCGCATCCACCACCTCGTTGAGCTTCAGCGAGGCCTCCTGCCCACCCGCGCCGCTGAAGATCCAGTCCCCGGCCTCCAGCGAGACTTCTCCCGAGCAGCTCGCGAGCGGCCCCTTCCGCCCGGCGGGCAGGCAGTAGAGCCCCGCGCCCGTCTGGTACCGGCCGGCCTGCGGAACCTTGGTCAGCGCCGCCACCGTAGGAGCCAGGCCCCCGCCCGAGGACGGCGCCACCGTGTGCGTCACCAGCGCCGTGCTCACCTGGGCGCTGCTGGCCAGCGTCCACACCCGCACCCGCCACGTGGCGCCACCCGGGCGCACGAGCAGCATGCACTCGCGCGTGTCGAGCTGCCGCGTGACGACCGCGCCCTTGTCATCCTCGAGCGCGCACGAGATGGGCGTCTTGCTCCGCAGCGCCACCTCCTGCACCACGGTGTCGCCCTGCGGGGGGAGCGTGGCGCGCTGCACGCCCGCATCCAGCTTGAGCGTGGCCTTGTCCGCGAGCACGCCCGCATCCGTCACCTTCGCCACCGCCACGGAGATGCGCGTGGGGCCGGGCTGCTGCGTCTGGCTCTCGAGCACCAGCGTGTAGTCTCCCGCGGCGAACGGCTCGGCGATGGCGCAGTTCCAGTCCGCGCCGCGATCCGAGTTCTCCACCACCAACCGTCCCTCGCTGTCGAAGACGCGGCAGCGCACGTCCGTGTCGCCCTTCGACGAGAGCCGCAGCGTGCCCTCCGCGGGCAGGCGCAGGGGGATGCGGTCTGGCGCGTTCACCGCGCGGACGATCCCCGGAGCCAGCGTGTCCACGCGCAGGTAGAGGGCGTAGGTGATCGCCACATCCCCGCGGCTGTGCTCGGTGATCAGCCGATAGCGCCCAGGCTCGAGTGACAGCGCCCGGCCCACCGGAGCAGGAGCGTCCGTCTCCGGCAACGGCTCGGCGGGGGCGGCGGCCTGCTCGGAGTCAGAGGACTCCTCGCTCTGCTCGGGCGGCTCGGGCGGCTCTTCGTCCTGGTAGTTCCTGCCTGGGGGGCCCTCGTCTTCGCTGTTCGCGTTCTCGCCTTCCTCGCCGCTGCTCTCCGTGCCGCTGCTCTCCGTCTCCTCGGGCGGCGGTGGAGGCGGCGGCACGGACGCGCGCACCTTGGGCACGCTGCTCGCCTGGGGGCGCGTCAGCTCCGGAGTCATCGCCGCGATCGTCTCCACCGGCTTGAGCTGGTTGTCCGCGCCCACCAGGTAGAGCCGCCCCTGCATCCCGTGGGTCAGCGCGAAGGCCACGTCCACCTTCGCGGGCACCTCGAACGAGAACTCGTCCTTGCCGTCCTGGCCCAGCGCCGCGCGGGCCCAGGCGTTGAATTGCAGCGGGTGCACCGCGTTGCCCTTCAGGGTGACGGTGGGCCGCACCCGCTCGAGCGACGTGCGGCGCATGCTCTCCACCGTGAGCGGCAGCTGCGTCCACAGGTAGCCCCCGGACGCCAGCGTCATCGTGCTGGTGCAGGGCGCCGGGATCCTCACCACGGGCCAGCCCTGCGGATCATCCAACCGGCACTGGAGCGCGCCGCTCTGCGCCGCGGTGCTCAGCGTGTACTCGCCTCGCTTGGGCACGCGCAGCTTCTGCTGGATGAGATCTCCCGCATCCGCGCGGAAGAAGACCTCGGCATCGCCGCTCACCCCCTCGGCGGGCTTGACCGCGCGCTGCTCGAGCAGCACCGCGCCACGGCCCCGGCTCTTCCCCACCGTGCGCAC
>NZ_JBJMQP010000230.1:0-14503 GCF_045802625.1 Hyalangium sp.
GCTCTGGGTGAAGAGCTCGTTCTCGGACGACCCGGGCACGCTGGTGTGTGTGGAGGATTCTTCGATGGAAGACGTAATGGTCAGCGGTATTGCCTACGACAAGAACGAGGCGAAGATCGCCATCCGCGGCGTGCCGGACGTGCCCGGCGTGGCGGCGAAGATCTTCGGGGCGCTCGACGAGAAGAGCATCGTCGTGGACCTCATTGTCCAGAACGTCTCCAAGGATGGGCGCACGGATCTCACGTTCACCGTGGGCAAGGCGGACCTCGTCAAGGCCAACGACACGGTGAAGAAGATCGCCAAGGCCATCAAGGCCGAGGATGTGGAGACCGATGGCAACATCTCCAAGGTCTCCATCGTCGGCGTGGGCATGCGCAACCACTCGGGCGTGGCGGCCAAGATGTTCAAGGTGCTGGCGGGCGCCGGCATCAACGTGCAGATGATCTCCACCTCGGAGATCAAGGTCTCTTGCGTCATCCACTCCAACTACACGGAGCTGGCGGTGCGCGAGCTGCACACGGCGTTCGGCCTGGACAAGCCCGCCGCCGAAGGCGTCGCCGAGTCCACTCCGCTCAAGGGCTGATCGTGACTCGCACGAGCTCGCTCGCCGCCGCGACAGCCGGGCTGATGGCGCTCGGTGGGCTGGTGCGGTGGCAGTGGCCGAGCCCGGCTCCGGCGCTCGACTGTGCGCCCTCCGCGGTGCGTTTCCGGCAGGGCGTGGCCGTCTGCGGTGACGGCGCCCCTCCCACCGCCGCGCAGGCCCTGGCACTCGGGCTGAAGCTGGATCTCAACTCCGCCTCGGAGGAGGAGCTTGCTCGGCTGCCGGGGGTAGGGCGCGCGCTGGCGCATAAGCTCGTGGAGGCCCGCCAGGCCCAGGGACGCTTCTCGAGCTGGGCCCAGGTGGATGCCGTCTCCGGCGTGGGTGCTGCCAAGTTGGAGACCCTCCAGGCAGCCACCGAGCTTCGAGAGGCACCGTAGCCCGCTGGCGTGTGGTAAGCACGGAGCGTGCAGATCGCCTGCCCCCAGTGCTCGATTCAGTACGATCTCGACCCTCGGCTGCTACCGCCCGCGGGGGCCTCGGTGCAGTGCACGCGCTGCGGCCTCGTCTTCACGGCCACGCCCTCGGGGTCGGTCTTCGTTCCAGGGCAGAGTCCGAGCCCTCAACCCGCTCGCCCTGCCGTGGGCACGACCACGCAGGTCTTTGGTAGTCCCTACGCGGCCTCGAAGCAGGGCGCTCCCAACCTCCAGACGACGCAAGTCTTCGGAGCAGTTCCGGCGCCTCCCTCGGCCGCCGCGAGTCCGCAGGGCGACGATGCCTCGGAGAGGACACCGGCCTTTGGTTCTCCGACCGCGGGTGTTCCCCTGGCTCCTGGTGGAAAGACCCAGGTCTTTGGGGCGCCCTCGTTTCCTCCGCAGCCTCCTTCGGCCTCGACGACCCAGGTCTTTGGCTCGGCCGCTGTAGCGGCGAAGGCTCCCATGCCGACCACGACGCAGGTGTTCGGCGCGGTCTCGGCTCCTCCGCAGCCTCCCTCGGCTTCCACGACGCAGGTCTTTGGGGCGCCCCCGCTTCCGCCGCAGCCTCCTTCGGCCTCGACGACTCAGGTCTTCGGCTCGGCGGCTGTGGCTGCGAAGGCTCCCATGCCGACCACGACGCAGGTGTTCGGTGCGGTCTCCATTCCCTCCTCACCGGCTGCGGCGACCACCCAGACCTTCGGCTCCGCGGAGATCCAGGCGGCACAGAAGGCGATGCAGGGGGCGGCCCCGGCTCCTGGGAAGGACCTCAGCGCGGTGCCGTGGCTGGCTGAGCCCGGGCCCGTCCCGACTCCTGCTCGGAGCCAGACGGGAGCGCGCCCGGCCCCTGCGTCACCCGCGCCGTCCCTCGAGCTCCCCGAGGAGCCGGTCGCGCTGCCCGGACCCGCGTTGCCCCCTCTGCCTCCGGAGCCGGAGGTGGAGCGCAGTGGTCCCATCGCCGTCCCACGCCGACCGCCCTCGCTCGATCTGCCACCCGAGCTGGTGGTCCCGCAGCGGACCGGGAGCGCCAAGCCTGTCCCGGAGCCCGCCTCGGGCGGTGGCAAGGAGCGGCTCCTCATCATCCTGGCGGCCGTGGTGGCGCTGGGCTTGACGGCGTGGCTGTCGTATCCGGTCTGGGCCAATCGGGGCTCGGAGCTGCCCGTCGAGGCCCTGGCCGCCAAGGACGAGGCGGTCAGCCTGATGCGCCGGGACGACTCGGCCTCCCGAGCCCAGGCCATCACGGAGTTGAACGCGCTGGTGATCCAGTATCCGAAGTTCACCGAGGCTCAGGCGGAGCTGGTGGTAGCGCTCGCGCTGCAGCTCGATGACGCGAAGGTGGAGCTCGAGTGGATCCGCCAGGAGGAGGCGCGGAGCCAGAAGGAGATCTCCCAGCTGGAGCTCTCCAAGGCCACGGCTGACTGGGCGGGCCGGGTCAACGTGCGCCGGCAGAACCTGATTCGCCTGGGCGAACAGCGGCGGCCTCTCGAGGTCACGGCCGGGAACCTCACGAAGCAGCTCGAGCAAGCCGCCGACGTCATCCGCGCGGCCCCCGAGACGGAGCCGTCGGCCGATGTGGCGGCGCGGTTGAAGGCGCAGGCGATCTACCAGGGCGTCTCCGCCTCCGCCGAGGCGATCACCCTGGCCGAGCGGCTCCGGAAGGTGGAGCCCCGCCCCCACTGGAGCGTCCTCACGCTGGCCGAGTATGCCCTCAACGCGCGCTCGCCCCCGGGTGCGCTGCCGGAGATCGTCGACGCCCTGGCGCAGGTGCGCACGCAGGACCCGACGTTCCTTCGGGCCTATGTGCTCGGGGCTCGGCTGGCGCTGCGCCAGAAGGATCCGGCCACGGCCCAGACCTTGCTCGACGCGGTGCTGGCGCTCAATCCGAACCACACGCTTGCTCGGACGCTCCAGAAGTGGGCGGCCTCCACCGAACCCGCGCCCTGACAGGCTTTCAGCCTTCTTGTCTCTCAGGGCTGGAGAAAGTTCAGCGACGCACGTCCTGGCTGGGCCTGGGGTTTGCGCTCCGCGAGGGAAATCGCGGGCTCTGCTTCGGCACGCACCTTGCTGTCCCTTCTCTGCAATCGATTGCAGGGACTACGGAGGCGAGGGTGATGGCGGAGGTCTTCTTCTGGTGCGCGGCTCTGCTACTGCTGCACACGTACTTTTTCTACCCACTGTGTCTCTTCGCCCTGGATGGCGTGGACCAGGTGCTTCACACCCTCCGCGGCATGAAGCAGGGGGAGAACCGGCGGCGGGAGCCGAAGGTGGGGCCTGCGCCTTCGGTGAGCCTGGTGGTGGCCGCCTACAACGAGGCGAGCTGCATCCGGCAGAAGCTGGAGAACAGCCTGGCGCTGGAGTACCCGGTCGACCGCTTCGAGGTGCTGATTGGCTCGGACGGCTCCACGGACGGGACGAATGAGATCGTCCAGGCGTGCACGGACTCGCGGGTGCGGCTGTCGCCAGCGCCTCGCGCGGGGAAGACGACGGTACTCAACCGGTGCATCCCCTCGGCCAAGGGGGACATCATCGTGCTCTCGGACGCGAACACGATGATCGAGCCCGATGCCATTGAGGCGCTGGTGCGCCACTTCGAGGATCCGGAGGTGGGCGCCGTCTGCGGCAAGCTGCGGCTCTACAACCCGACGAAGCAGGACTACGAGGAGAGCGCCTACTGGAGCTACGAGTCGCTCATCAAGTTCTACGAGGGCAAGCGGGGCGCGGTGGTGGGCGCCAACGGCGGGCTGTACGCCATCCGCCGCACGCTCTTCACGCAGCTTCCGCCGTCCACCATCGTGGATGACTTCGTGATTCCGCTGCGGATCCTCGAGCAGGGCTACAAGGTCGTCTACGAGGCCGCGGCCGTGGCGCACGAGGAGACGACGGAGGACTACGGCAAGGAGTTCGGCCGGCGGGCGCGCATCGCGGCGGGCAACTTCCAGAGCCTGAAGATGGTGCCGGGGCTGCTGCTGCCCACGGCGGGCTTCGCGTCCTTCGCCTTCTGGTCCCACAAGATGCTGCGCTGGTGCGCCCCGGCGCTGATGGCGCTGGCGCTGCTGGTCAACCTGTTCCTGCTGGACAGCGTGTTCTACCGGCTGACGCTCTTCACCCAGGCCATGTTCTACGCGCTGGCGTACCTGGGGAAGGCCGGAGTGCTGAAGGGGACGGGGCGGCGCATCGCCTCGATGGCCTACTACTTCGTGACGATGAACCTGGCCATCGTGGTGGGCTTCTGGCGGTTCCTGCGCAACGCGCAGAAGGCCGCCTGGGATCGCACCGCCCGCGCGACCTGACGGTTCCCGATCAAACGGGATGGGCGGGGGGCTCCGGCTCGGAAGGGGCTCCTCGCCGCGCCGCGGCTCCGTGCAGCACGGTGAGCTGCCGCACCACCCACTGGAGCTGGGCCTGGAGCAGGGTGTCATTCGCGGCCTGGAGGCCTGGCTCCTCGGCGGGAGCAGCTCCCCCGTGGAGGATCGCCTCGAAGTCCGGGAGCACCGCCGGCGGGCGGCCCTGGACCACGGCGTTGGCGATGTCGTCCAGGACCTGTCCGGCGGTGCTGGCAAAGCGCTCCAAGCGGGCCCGGACCGGCTCTGTCGGATGCTCGGGCTGGGTGGCGAACAGGGCAATCTCCGACGCGGCGAAGCGGCGGGTATAGAGGAGCAGGGTCATCAGTGGCTCGAGCGGTTCGATCCGCCTTCGGGGCTCGGCGAGCAGCCGCTGGAACGAGGCCTCGGCGTTGATGGCCGCCAACCCCATCTTCCTTCGGGCCTCGGAGAGGGCCGGATCCAGGAACTTCCGGCCGGCCAGATAGGCCGAGAGCCACTGCCGCAGGTATTCGCGAGCGGACCGGATGGCCTCCGCGAGCTGCTCGGGAAAGAGCTCCTTCTCCGACCGCTCCCAGAGGAGCCAGGAGCCCGCCAACGCCAGGGCTCCGCCGATGAGGGTGTTGATGATCCGCACCCGGGCGAGGCTCCAGTCTCCACTTCCCACCTCGGCCAGCAGCACGAAGGTGAGCGTGACGAAGACGGTGAAGAGCCCGTAGTTGACCGCGATGACGGCGACGCTGATGGCCGCGGTGCAGAACACCAGCGCCATGATCGCGTACGGGTTGTGGAGCTCGGCGGCCACCGCCACGGCGAGGATGCCTCCCACCACCGTGCCCGCCACTCGCTGCAGCCCCTTGAGGAACGTCGAGCCGGTATACGGCTGCATGATCACCAGCACGGTGATCGTGACCCAGTAGCTGTGGTTGTTGCCCAGGCCGGTGGAGACCGCGACCGCGACGGCCGTGGTGAGCCCCACCCGGAGCGCGTGCCGAAGCACCACGGACTTCCAGGAGAGGTTGGCTCGCAGCGGCTCGAGCACCGAGAGCTTCGGCTTGGCGGGGGGGCCTCGCGGAGGGGTCTGCTCGCTGGGAATCAGGCGATCGTCATTGAGCCTCGCCGCCGTGTCCACCGCGATGCCCGTGAACTCCCGGAGCTGCGCCAACAGTTGAGCCGCGTGAAGCGCTTTGACCTGGGCGTTGCCCGGGAGAAGCGGGGACGCTTCGCCCGTACCGGCTCGGGGCAGGAGCTTTCGGAGCCCCTCCGCGCCCCAATCCAGCGAGGGCCGCTGCCGAGCAGGTCCCTCGGTCTGGGTGATGTGAGCCAGCTCCTGGAGGGCTGTGGATGCGGCGGCGAGGGCCCGCTCCACCTCCACCCGGGCCTGCTGGGCCGCGCCTTCAGACACCAGGCTCTCCGTCACATCCCCGAGCGCGACCGCCGTGCCGAACATCGCATCCGCGACCTGGAGGAGCACCAGCAGCCCCTCTCCTCGTTGGCGCTCTCCCAGCCGCCCACGGCGGATGGCGGCGAGGGTGCTCCGAGCCTCTTCCAGGGTCTCGCGGATCCTCCCGTGCTGGCGCTGGATCAACGCCTGCCAGGAGGCGGTGTCCTGGGGCCGGGTGGAGAGCAGCCCGATCTCACCCACCAGATCCGCCACCGCACGGAAGCAGCGGGCCACGGCGAGGCGGGAAGGGCGGTAGGGGCGGATGGGCCAGAGGACCAGGGACAGCACCATCGCCCAGAGGGCGCCCCCGATCAGGAAGCCCCCGCGCTCCAGCGAGTCGAGCAAGCCCGTGGCGGGCAGGGCCAGGGAGATGACGAAGGTGCTCGCGGCCGTGTTGCCCACGATGTTCCCCGCGGCTCCGTAGACGCCGCCGTAGCTGCACGCGGTGACCCAGAGCACCGTCCCCAGGACGGCCAGGGTGGGATCTCGTCCGGCCAGCCCTCCCATGACGGCGGAGAGCGCTCCGGCCAGCGCCGCCGCGCCCATGCTGGAGGCTCTCGCGCGGTATGAGCCTCCCTTGTCCGCGAAGGAGGTGTTGAAGCCGCCCACGCTCAGCCAGAGCCCTCCCGGCAGGTGGAGCGCGCTGGACACGAGCGCGGGAAGAATGGTGGCGAGCGACGCCCGGAACCCAGCCTTCACGGCGGGGCGGACCGGGGCGAGCCGGGCGGCTTCCTTCGTGTGCTCGAGCAGCCGGCGAATGAGCATGGGGCAGTCCAGGCCCCATATCTCTAACGCTGGGCGACGGCCACCGGCTTGGAGCCGGGAAGCACGGTGGCGTACGCCACGAAGAGCTGGCCGGTGAGAGCGAAGGAGTGGCCCTGGCCCGGGGCGCGCAGCGTGTCGTTGAGAACCTTGCCGCTGTCCGGATCCTTGCCGACACCGGGCTTCGAGAGGTTCATCCGGTAGCGCACCACGCCGCGCTTCACGTGGTGGATGACGGTGACGGTGCCGTCCTTGTCCACGTCATCCACGAGGCCCACGTGGGTGAGCCCGTCATTGCGCCGGCCGTCGCGGTTCTGATCGTACGTCTCGCGGAAGAAGACGAGATCCCCCGGCATGGGCCGGCCGCCGTTGTACACGCGGCCGTGGTTCAGCGCGTACCGGTAGAGCGCGGTGACGCCGTTGTCTCCCGGCTTCGCGGCGCCTTTCAGCGAGAGCCCGGCCTGCGTGTAGGCCGCCTCCACGAGCCCGGTGCAATCGCTCGGGTAGGTGCGGCCTGCCACCTTCATCTGGGACTGGCCCACCAACGCACGGGCCGTGGTGAGCACCCGCTTGCGAGCATCCCGGGACACGACAGCATGAGCGACGGGCTGCACGTGCCTCTTCGGCGTGGAGTCCTCCACCTCGTCGGGGATGGGGCGAGGCATGGCCGCGGGAGTGGCGGGCTGGTAGCGCAGGTTCTCGAAGGTCAATCGGCCGCCCAGCGGAACCCCCGTGGCACCCGTGGCGCACCCCGTCATCCACACCATCCCGGCCAGCAGCGCGACGAACCTCATGAGACCTCCCTGTAAGTCCACGTGCTACATGCTCCCGCCGACAGGTTGTGTCGTCAAAAAACCTACCCAGGCAACCGGGCGTGGAGGCTTGGGTTTTCCGTTTCTGGACAGGTGGGATAAACGTTGGGTGATGCCCAGGCTTCTTGTGCTCGCGGTGCTGTTGTCCCTCACGGGTTGTGCGTCCCAGGCGTACCAGCGCGCGAAGGACGCGGACACGGCCGAGGCCTACCGCGAGTTCCTCCGCGAGTACCCCAAGGACGACATGGCCGAGCCGGCCGAGGCGCGCCTGGAGGAGCTCGAGTTCACGCAGGCGCAGAAGCTCCACACGGTGCTGGCCTACAAGCGTTTCCTGGAGGACCACCCCGAGGCCTCGCAGGCCCGCGCGGCGAGCGCGCTGCTGGAGGGCTTGCGCTTCAACGCCGCGAAGGAGACGGGCACGGTGGCGGCCTGGCGCCAGTTCCTGGCGGATCACCCGGACGGGGCGCACAAGGAGGAGGCGCAGAAGCTGCTGGCCGAGGCCGAGCAGAAGGAGCTGTCGGCGACGGAGGATCCGAAGCAGCTCTCGGCCTTCTTGCGCAATGCGGGGGATGATCCGCGGCGGCTGGAGGTGGAGGCGCGGCTGGATGATCAGGCCTTCGCCCAGGCGCGGGCCTCGGGAGCGACGAAGCTCTTCGCGTACCTGAAGGACTTCGCGGCCGGCAAGCACCGTGAGGAGGCCAAGACGCGGCTGTTGGATCTGGAGGTGGAGGGCCTGCTCGTCTCGGGGCTGCTGGAGGAGGCCGAGGCGAAGGTGAAGGCGCACCCGCTGGGGCCACAGCTCAAGGACTTTCCGCAGCGGCTGGCCCGGGCGAAGGCGGCGCGTGAGGCGCTGGCCTCGCAGGAGCCGCTGGCCCAGGCCTCGCACGTGGACCATTACCTGCGGGATATCGAGGATCTGCAGCAGGCGCTCGGGGCGTTGGATCCGCTGGATCGCTGGCAGGCGGCGGAGGAGCTGGGGCAGCACGTCTCGGTGCGCGCCATCGAGCCGCTGATCACGGCGTTCCGCACGGCGCGCAACCCGCTGATCCGCCTCTCCGCGCTGGAGAGCCTCCAGACGGTGCTGCGCGCCCTGCCGCGCGATGTGGCCGAGTATGAGGTGGCGGTGCGGCTGGAGAGCCTGCGCGAGCGCGCGAGCAGCGCGGAGGTGTACCTGACCGTGGCGGCGCTGCTGGATCTGTCCGGGCAGCTCGAGCAGGCGGCCACCGAGTACCAGCGCTCGTTCGACACCAACAACCCGGATCCGGTGGTGCTGCGGCGCTGGGTGCAGATCCGCCAGGAGCGGCGCCAGCCCTTCTCGGCGGCGGTGGCGGCGCGGCAGCTGGCGCTGTGGGCGCTCGGGGTGGCACAGAACGAGGCGGTGTCCTCCGAGGGCGCAGTGCCGCTGGCCTCGGCCCGGCAGCTCTGCGCGGCGGCGGAGAACGCGCGCTTCGCGGCGGATGCCATTGCCCACGCTCGCAAGCAGGCCACGGAGTTCCCCGAGGATCTGGACACCTTCCAGCGGGCGGCGCAGGACGCGGTGAAGCTCTCGGAGGCGCGGCTGGCGGACGCGGAGCTGCTGCTGCGCGAGCAGAACCCGAACGTGCGCCTGTGCCGGGATCAGGGCGTGCGCGAGCGCCTGGGCAGCGCGGTGAAGGAGCGCACGGCGGCGCTGGAGGCGGTGGGAGCGAAGCTGCCGAAGCTCGCCCCGGTGCTCCTGGAGCTGGCGAGGGATCGGGATCCATCGCCGGAGGTGCGCTCCGTGGCGGCGGCTCGGCTCGCGGCGATCTCGGCGCGCGGGGACTGAACAGATTTTCCCTGCCCGGCGAGAGGGCGGGGGTTAGAGTCCGGAGGCTCATGGCCACGCGCACCTACACGCTGAAGGTCGCTGCTCCGGCGAAGCCCGCCCTGAAGATCGACTACGCGGCGCTCCTGAACGAGGAGCAACTCCGCGCCGTCGAGGCCGGGGACGGGCCGGTGCTGGTCATCGCCGGAGCGGGCTCGGGCAAGACGCGCACGCTGACGTTCCGGGTGGCGCGGCTGCTGGAGCGCGGGGTGCCTCCCGAGGGCATTCTGCTGCTCACCTTCACCAACAAGGCCGCGCGAGAGATGACGCGGCGGGTGGAGGAGCTGGCCGGTGGCTTCGTGGACGTGCGGAAGATCCTCGGCGGCACCTTCCACCACGCGGCGCACACGCTGCTGCGCCAGTTCGCCCACAACCTGGGCTTCTCCCAGTCCTTCACGGTGCTGGATCGCGAGGACGCCAGGGACTTGATGGCCTCGTGCATCGCCGAGCGGAAGATCTCGAAGGAGCGGCGCTTCCCCCGGGCGGAGGTGGTGCTGGATCTGGTCTCCACGGCCATCAACCTTCAGCGCTCGCTGGCGGAGGTGCTGGTGCAGGACCGGCCACAGTTCCTCGCGCTGGCCGAGGAGGTGCTGGCGGTGGCGGTACGCTTCCAGCAGCGCAAGCAGCACATGAACCTGATGGACTTCGATGATCTGCTGCTGCACCTCAAGCGGCTGCTGGCCGAGCACCCCGCGGTGCGCACCCAGCTCGTCGAGCGGTTCCAGTGCGTGCTCGTGGACGAGTACCAGGACACCAACCGTCTCCAGGGAGATCTGATCGATCTGCTGGCGGGGGAGCGCAAGAACCTGACGGTGGTGGGGGACGACTGCCAGTCCATCTACAGCTTCCGGGGCGCGGACTTCACCAACATCATCGACTTCCCCCAGCGCTACCCGGGCTGCGGCGTGTACCCGCTGACGCGCAACTACCGCTCGACGCCGGAGATCCTCCAGCTCGCCAACGCCTCCATCGCCCTCAACCAGCGCCAGTTCCCCAAGAAGCTCACCGCCGAGCGCTCCACGGGCCCGAGGCCGGTGCTGGTGCCCACCAAGGACGTGGACGAGCAGGCGGCGTTCGTCGCCCAGCGCGTGCTGGAGCTGCGCGAGGAGGGGACGCCCCTGGAGGACATGGCGGTGCTCTACCGGGCGCACAGCCACTCCATGGAGCTGCAGCTGGAGCTGACCCGGCGGGGTATTCCCTTTCGGGTACGGTCCGGGGTGCGCTTCTTCGAGCAGGCCCACATCAAGGACGTGCTGGCTCACCTCCGCTTCGCCCACGCCCCCGGCGACGAGCTGGCCTTCAAGCGCGTGATCAAGCTGGTGTCCGGGGTAGGGCAGGCCACCGCCGAGTCGCTCTGGACCGCGCTCCAGGCCTTGCCTCTCGAGCAGCCCCTCCCGGAGCGGCTGGGCCACCCGGATGTGCGCCGCCATGTGCCTCGGAAGGGCTCGGCGGGGTTCGCCCGCTTCACGGCGATGATGGCTCGGCTCACCCGGACGGATGCGGCTCGCACTCCGGGTCAACTCATCGAGGATGTCCTCACGGGGGGGTATGGCGAGTACCTCCGGGCCGAGTTCGTCGCCGAGGAGCGCCGCGAGGAGGACATCCGCCAGCTGGCCGAGTACGCCGGCCGCTTCGAGGATCTGCCGCGCTTCCTGTCCGAGATCGCCCTGGTGTCGGAGTTCTCCGCCGAGGACGCCATCTCCGGCGAGGAGCCGGACGAGTTCCTCACGCTCTCCACGGTGCACCAGGCCAAGGGGCTGGAGTGGAAGGCCGTCTTCGTCATCTGGCTGTCCGAGGGGCGCTTCCCCCTGATCACGGCCATCCGCAACCCCGACGAGGAGGAGGAGGAGCGGCGCCTCTTCTACGTGGCCGTCACCCGGGCCAAGGACGAGCTGGCGCTCACCTACCCGCTGACCACCAACCCCCAGGACGGGGCCCGGATCATCCTCCGCCAGTCCCGCTTCATCGAGGAGCTGCCCGTGGCCGAGGACGCTCCGTATGACCGGCTCATCCTGGAGGCGATGGAGACCCCGATGCTCCCTCGCCTGGAGGGGCAGGGAGGCACCCCTCCGAAGCCTGGGCCCGATTCCAAGAACTAGCGCGGTGGCCAGAAACAGGCGACGAGGGTCCTGACGTGATACAGAGTTGGACCGGGCGGTGAGTCTCCATCGGGCCAGCGCCTCTCGATTCTCATGGCGGACAAACCTCGCATCGTCGGGATTGACCTGGGCACGACCAACACGCTGGTCGCATCCGTGCGCAACCGCATCCCGAAGATCGTCCCCACCGATCGCGGCACCCTGATCCTGCCGTCTGTGGTCGCGCTCTCGGGCAAGGGAGACATGCTGGTCGGCGGCGTCGCCAAGGACCAGATGGTCACCAACCCGAAGAACACGCTCTACGGCACCAAGCGGCTCATCGGGCGCAAGTACCACTCCAAGGTGGTCGAGGAGCTCAAGGGCTACTTCAACTACGACATCGCCGAGGGCCCGGACGGGGACGCGGCGGTGGTGCTGGGTGGGAAGACGTACTCCCTGCCCCACGTGGCGAGCCTCATCCTCGGGCAGGTGAAGACCATCGCCGAGCAGTTCCTCGGCGGGCCCATCCAGGAAGCCGTCATCTCCGTGCCGGCCTACTACAACGACAACCAGCGCAACGCGGTCAAGGAGGCGGGCCGCCTGGCCGGCTTCGACGTCAAGCGCATCGTCAACGAGCCCACCGCCGCCGCGCTCGCCTACGGCTTCAACCGGGGCCTGGATCAGAAGATCCTCGTGTATGACTTGGGCGGCGGCACCTTCGACGTGTCCGTGCTCCATCTCACTGGCAACGTCTTCGAGGTGCTCGCCACCGGCGGTGACACCTTCCTGGGCGGCGTGGACTTCGACAACCGGGTGATCGACTACGTGCTCGGGAAGTTCCACGAGGAGCACAAGGTCGATCTCACCCAGAGCCCCATCGCCCTGCAGCGCATCAAGAACGCCGCCGAGGCCGCGAAGATCGATCTCACCCTGCGCCTCAACGTCCTCATCGATCTGCCCTTCATCGAGGAGCGCAAGGGCAAGCCGGTGGACCTGCGTATTCCCCTCACCCGCGACGTGCTCAACGCGCTCACCGCGGATCTGGTGAACCGCACCTTCGAGATCTGCGACCGCGTCCTGGAGGAGAAGGGCATCAAGCGCTCGGAGATCGACGAGATCATCCTGGTGGGTGGTCAGAGCCGCATGCCCCTGGTGCAGCAGAAGATCCAGGAGCACTTCGGCAAGCCGCCGCGCAAGGGCGTGCACCCGGACGAGTGCGTGGCCCTGGGCGCGGCGCTGCTGGCGGACTCGCTGGGCAGCATCGACTCGGTGACGCTGCTGGACGCGGTGTCCATGCCCATCGGCTACGGGCTGCCCAACAACCGCGTCAAGCGCATCATCGACAAGAACTCGATCATCCCCCTGGTCAAGAGCTTCCGGCTGCCCACGCCCAACCCCCCGAGCGCGCCCCACATCGAGCTGGACATCTACCAGGGTGACAGCGACCTGATCGTCGACAACGAGTACCTGGGCACGGTGCGCCTGCCCGCCGCGTTCGCCGGGCGGAAGATCGACTTCAAGCTGACCGAGGAGTGCCTGCTCCAGGTCATGGTGGAGGACGGCGCCACCATGAAGAAGGTGGATCTGGCCACTCGGGACACGCCCGAGGCGCTCAAGAAGGCCATCCAGGAGGCGCTCCCGAAGGAGCCTCCCCCCACCGAGCCCCAGCAGCCCCAAGAGGGTGGGGGCCTGCTGTCCAGCATCACCCGGGTGTTCCGCCGCAGATAGCGGGAGAAGCAATGCCGAAGTTCCCTTCCAAGGAGTGGTGTGAGGAGGCTGTGCGGCTCACCAACGCGGATCACGAGTCCGTGGCGGCGGGCCAGGGGTGGACGGGCGACTTCGGCGCGGTGGTGGATCCGGAGCCGGGCAAGCTGGCCAAGGCCTTCGTCATCCACATCCTCCCCAAGAACGGCCGGCTCGAGAAGCTGCGGGTGCTGGATGATCCGGACGATCTGGAAGAGTTCGAGCCCGCCTACGTGGCCCGGGCGCCCTATTCAGTCTGGAAGGAGCTGCTCAAGGGCACCCTGGATCCGGTGGAGGCGGTGCTCAAGCGCCGCATCGCCGTGAAGGGAGATCTCCAGCCGCTCATCGAGCGGATGCGGTACAAGGGCATCGCGGATCGCGTCTTCGCGCAGCTGAAGACGGAGTTCATCGACGAGCGGTGAAGAGTCCGCGGAGGCTTCCTCGGATGGGCATCGGAGACGAGCTGAAGAAGAAGGCCCTGGGCGTCTCGGCCAAGGCGATGGAGAGGCTCATGGCGGACGAGAAGCGCGCCATGCAAGTCGCCAACGCCATCGGCAAGGTGCAGCGGGGCAAGCAGGCGCTCGACAGGGGCCAGGAGGAGCTGATGCGGGCCCTCAACTTCGCCCCCAAGAGCGACTTCAAGGCCGTGGGCAAGAAGCTCTCCAGCCTCAAGCGCCGGCTGCGCGAGCTGGACGAGAAGCTGGATTCGCTCTCCCAGGACTGAAGGGGCCCGGGATGGAAACCCGGGGCCGCCCCGTTGAATAGCGTTGACACGTGAGGGGGCGGATGGCATTTACCCCCCGCGTCGCACGGGCGTATAGCTCAGCGGTAGAGCACTGCCTTCACACGGCAGGGGTCGCAGGTTCAAACCCTGCTGCGCCCACTTCGAGAGGTCGCGAGTCCGGGAGAAATCCCCAGGGTTCGCGGCCTTTCGCTTTTTCTGGACTCGAGTTGCCCGGTACCCATCAGTTGCCGGGCCGGGGCTATCCGCTGGGCGGCACACCTGGCCGCGAGCGAGGCAAGCTCTCCTCAACTCGGATGATCTCCATGCGACACTGAGCGGTGGGTTCAGGAGTCGAGCGATGCACAAGGTGCGCTTCACATGGGATCAGGAGGGGCACGTGACGGCCCTCGCGGAGCCGCCGGACGACATCCTCGCGCACTATCTGGTGGATGAGGTGCGCAACAACCACCACATGTGCCACCGGCTGCTGGACATCATCCGCGCGCTGCGCAAGGGCAGCCACTCGTCCTGGAGGGCCGAGGGGGAGGCCTGGAGCGTGAAGATGAGCCGCAATCGCGCCGTCATCGAGAGCGAGATCGCCGTGCCCGGGCGTGCCCGGGAGATGTCGCTGGAGGAGTTCGAGGAGCTGCTCCACTCCTGGCTCCGGTTCGTGGAGACCACGCGCTAGGAGGCCTGGGAGGCAGGGCGGCCGCGCGGCGGCGGCGGCGGCCGGGCGCCGGCCTTGGCCCTGTCCTCGGCGCGGGCC
>NZ_JBJMQP010000231.1:0-1559 GCF_045802625.1 Hyalangium sp.
ATGCCGTTCCGCGAGAAGCCACAGGCGTAGCAGAGCGACGGCACGTCGGGGTCGGCGCCGAGGATGGGCAGCCCGTCGGCGGCCATGGGTCGGAGGCCCGACCAGTGGTCGATCATCGGAGCGCTGCCTAGTGCGGTCACTGCGCGGGTGGCGAGGGTGCGAAGATCCTTGAGCCCGCGCTGGGTAATGCCGGTGTCGAACCCGACGTCCTCGTTCGTCGCACCCACTACCGTTGCCCCTGCGCGAGGCACGAGGTAACCCCCGGGAACATGGGTAACATGCCGCAGGGGTTGGCCCTCGAGGCGGAGCAGCTGTCCGCGGACGGGGCGCACAGGCAGCGGACGAGGGATTCCGGGGAGGGAGCCGGCCCACGCGCCGTTGGCGACGAGGAGACGCTGTCCGGCGTATCTCGTCCCTCCCCGGGAACGGAACCCTGGCAGGTTGCCGCGCGGGTCGAAGGACGCCACCTCGTCGGTGATGCGCGTGATGCGTGAGTGCCGGACGACGGCAACGTCGATCGCATTCATGAGCGCGACATTATCCACCGCGCCATCGAGGGAATGCAGCAATGCACCGGGATGGATCCCGAGGGAAGGCTCGAGGGTCGCGAGGCGATTCGCGTCCAGGCGCTCAGCGGTTTGCGGCGAGTTGCGTGAGAGCGTCTCGAACTCCTGCTCCGACAACGCGAGCTCGATGATGCCTTCTCGGTCGAGCGGCACCGGAATCTCGGTACGCTCGAGCAGAGCGTCCAGGAAGCCGGGGTAGAACTCACGCGCGGCAGCACCAGCGTCCCGCACCGCGGGAGAGGCCACTCCGATGGAGGGGGCCAGCAGGCCCGCGGCGTTGCGCGAGGCCGCGCCCGGGCGCGGCTGGTCCACCACGGTGACGCGCAGCCCGCGCCGCGCCGCGGCGAGCGCCGAGGTCAGGCCGACGATGCCGCCACCGGCGACGATGAGATCAGGGACGCTCACGTGGACCGAGTGCTGCGGCTTGCGAAAGAAGGGCGCATTCGAGCAATCTCTCGGTGCGCCGGCGCGCCAGCCAGTAGCGAAGCCGATGAGGCGAAACCGCGCCGCCCCGCAACCCGTACGGTAGCCAGACTCGCAAGGGAGAACGTTCGATGCTTCGTACCATCTTCATGATCGGCCTGTTCGCCATCGGGGGCCTGTTCGTCCTTCGACTGGCGTTCGGCCTCTTTGCCTTCGGCTTCGGGCTCCTCGGCTGGCTCTTCTTCTTCGCCATCAAGGTGGCAATCGTCGGGGGGATCATTTACCTGATCATCCGCGTGTTCAGCCCGGACACGGCACGCCGGCTCCGGCAGAAGTGGAACGGCTGACGTTCTGGTGAGCGGGGCGGCGCGCGCCCTCGCCGCCGCCACTCAGCGGTTGGGCCGCCACGTGGCGCCCAAGAGGCCGGCGTCGCTCGCCGGCCGAGCCGTCACCGGCCTTCGAGCTCCTCGACGACCGCCCAGACGAGCAACGGCACCATGATCTCGTGGTGGCCAGTGATCTCGTAGCCCTTGCCGCTCTGCAGCGTCGGTCGCTGCACGACGTTCATGC
>NZ_JBJMQP010000232.1:0-1873 GCF_045802625.1 Hyalangium sp.
ACCTTGAATCGGTTGAACGTGTCGCGCTCAACGCGAACCGAGAGGGTCACGAGGTCCCTGCCGTCCTTGCTTTCTTCGAGGAGAGGCTTCATACTCACTTCATGAACCTTACACTGAAGTGCGGCGGAAGGTCAAGGGCATGAAGACGACCTTCAGGAATGCATCATTGCGAGAGCATGAAGCTATGCGTACGGTGCTCGCTCGTATGGCCGATGACCAGGCTCGCGCCGAGCGCATCACCGCCCTCAAGGCGGAGCGCCCAGACCTGACCTGGGAGGACATCGCCGACCGCGTGGGCGTCAAGGAACGCTCCGTGCACAACTGGCGGTCGACCGGCGGGATGAAGTACGAGAACGCCGAGAAGCTCGCCGAGGTGTTCGGCGTCTCAGTCGACTACATCTGGCGCGGCGGGGAGTCTCCCGGGGAGACGCCGGACATCATGGGCTCAATGAACGGCGAGAAGTCGAAGTTCGAGGAGCGCCTAGCCGCCGTCGAGCGCGACGTCGCCGAGATCCTCAGGCTGGTTCGCCAGCGGATTGGGTCGGTGGAGCGTGATGAGCTCGAGGCGGAGGCCGGTCCCCCGGATGAGATCGCTGAGAAGCCTTCAAAGCCACGCGCGAAGCCCAGTCGTCGAGGGCGTTAGCCACCGGCCCCTCACCCAGCTCTCCGGCCTCCTGCCGTAGGTAGCGCGACACGCGCTGTAAGACCCGCTGTTCTCGTTCTTCCATTGGGCTCTTTCCCCCTGCCGTGCGAGTCCACTCGATTGTTGTCCCCAGCCGGCCTGCGTTCCGACCCTTCCAAGTGCGCGAAGATAGCGAACTGCACAACGATTGTGCAAGAGGCATGGTGCAAAGAGGGCGCGCGCCCCCGGCCGCAGGTGCCGAGGACGCGCAAGGCTGACGGTAGGAAGCTGTGCGGTTCTTGGACAGGGCCACTCGGCGGATGTACGAACAGATACCTCAAACGACGAGAGCCCCGTCCGAAGACGAGGCTCTCTTGCTACCCCAGTTCAACTCTCAGCCTACACGGCGCCCACCTCGGTGCCGTCCACCGAAATGTGCACCACACCGGCGCCGTCCTTCGACCAGCTCACCGCATGCGAATGGGACTGCACCGCAGGAGGCTGGACCGGAGGGGGCATCACCGAGGGCGGGGTGATGCTCTCCGCCGCGATCGTGTAGCTCCCCGAGCTCGCCGGCAAGGGTGGCAGGTTCTGCACGGGCGTCGTCCACGCGCCCAGCGCCGCCCCACTGCTGTCGAGCGCCTGTAGTGACACCCACGGCTTCGCAGGGTCGGGGGAGCGGTAGGAGGCCGGGAACGGGGCGAGCATGTCCCCACCCGCACTCAGGCCCGGATACGAGGGTGTGCCCGTCTGCGTGGCGCTCAGGGCGACGTGGAGCTTCGCTGCGCCCGCTGGGATGTTGCTGATAACGCCGTTGGCGTCGAGGTTCATGGTGCCTCCTGAAGGTGGTGGGGGACTGCTTGCGGCCGCGTTGTGCAGGGCGGCGTAGGCGGGCTTGTGGGAGCCATCGGTGCGGACGACCCCGTACCAGTCCTTCGTGTCGAAGTCGTGGTAGCAGAAGTACACCCAGCCCTTCAGCCACGGCTGGGTCTCAGCCCACGCGGCGAAGTTCGTGACGTTCTGTGCCTGCGCCGACTCGGACCACTGCTGACTGTCGCCCGTAGGTGACTGGCCTAGCGCGGTCGGCCAGCCCAACTCGGTTGGGTACACGTCCATCCCGGTCTTCACGTGGGCGTTTATCAGCCTGTCACGGTTGCCGAGAGCTCCGCCCGCGCCACCATCGGCACCTCCGTATGGATGCACCGTCACGCCGTCGATGTACTGCTTGGGGTTGCTCACCGCGCTCGAGTG
>NZ_JBJMQP010000233.1:0-3323 GCF_045802625.1 Hyalangium sp.
AGCTGCTCCGGCAGGCGGAGGTGGGGCTGCATGAGGCGCTGCGGCAGATGCTGATGGAGCCGTCCACGGTGCCCACGCTGCAGGTGCCGCAGGCGCGGCTCAAGACGATGCAGCTCAGCGCGCCGGAGCGCTACCTGCTGTCGCGCATCGACGGCAAGCGGGACGTGGCGGCGATCGTCCGCGTCTCGCCGCTGCACGAGCTGGACGCGCTGAAGTACTTCCAGGGCTTCCTGGACAGCGGCTTCGTGAAGCTCGCCAAGTCCTGAGCGCGGTCATGCACCGTCCCCGAACGCTGCTGTCCTGGATGATGGGCCTCCTGGCGCTCTCGGTGGGGTGCGGCGACTGCACGGGGGGCAAGGGCAAGATCGCTCGCGGCGAGACGGAGGGAGTGACGGTTGGGAGTGTCACCGACTTTCTGGCCAGGCAGGCTTCAACTCCCCCTGATCTGCAGTCGTTCTTGCTGATCGGCGAAGAGGATGAGGCCAACCGCTTCCCCTTCACGGTGGCTGTCTACGCTCTCGCCCCCCCGGGACAGCCTCGCTACAGGGGCTGTGCCGGTGTGCTGCTGACTCGTCAGCTGGTGCTGACGGCAGGCCAGTGCGTGTGCAGGCCCCACAAAGATGGGGGGCCCGGCAGTGGAGAAACCACCCGGATTGACACTTCGAGCTGCGCAGCCACAGCCGCCGTCGTCACCGCCACCTACGAGCCTCTGGAGAATCGCAAGGGCGTGGAGTCCTGGAGCGTCGAGTATCGAGGGACAGTGCGCGTCCACCCCCAGTTCGAACTCCGGATGGATGCTGCGGGAGCCATCACGGGCGATCACGCGGATCTGGCTGTCGTTCGGCTGGACACGCCCGTTCAGCCCAACATCGAACCTGTCCGACTGGCGGACGGCATAGCCCAGGCTGGAGAACGCCTGACGGTGGTGGGCCACGGCTACATTGACCCCACCGACGGCCTGGATGGAAGGCGCCGCTTCACCCACGACACTGTCTCGCAGTTGCTCGATCCCGATGGCGCCCGGGTCCAGTTCGGGTCGCCGGAGTTGTTCTCCTACAAGGGTGACACGGGAGGTCCCTGCTTGAGAGAGACGGCTCAAGGCCTTGAGCTCTTAGGCATTTCAAACAGGGGCTCGGGCAAGCCCCCGGCCTTCACCAGCACTTACGTGTACCGAGAATGGCTGGCCAACGAACTCCACCTCGCGGCAAGCGAAAGCCCACCCTAGCCGCTGCTCAACGATAATGGGGAGGGAACCAAGCTTTGACCCGGCAACTCACTCACAGTGGCTCAAGAGCCGGAAAGCATCCACCGAGGCGCTTCTGGATCTTGCTCCTCACGATCTCGGGAACTTTCTGTGTTGCTCAAGCTGGGTGCTCCGCGAGCGCTCCGAGCATCGCGGAATCTCCACGCGCTCCCGGCACCTCTGAGGGCTTGTTCCCCCATGGAGCCTTGCTCGTAGGACCAGGCCCCATGGATACAACCAACCGGTTTCTACCCACCGTCAGGGTTGCCACGGCGCTCACAAATGAGCGAGGTGAAAAATCATACAAGCCTTGCAGTGGGGTGCTCATTCACCCTCGTCTCGTCATCACCGCGGGACATTGTGTCTGTTGGTCTCGCCCTGCCACGCCTCAAGAGCAGCCGTCGCAGACATCTTCCACGACAAAACCCCAGAAGCCGGCCAAGAAAGATATCAAGACACGAGCCGAGGAGCTGCGTGGCGTCACACTGACAGAGATCATCGACAAGCACTCCCCCTGCGCCAAGGCGACGACCGTCACCACGACAGTCTACAGCCCTTCCAAGAAGGGAGTACCCGGGTCACAGACCTCGGACTACAAGAACGCCGAGATTGTACCCCATCCCGATCTTGAGGTGCTCATCGGGATCAGAAATGGGAGACCTGAAACCGTCTGGAGCAACGCGGATCTCGCGGCCATTTTCCTCAAGAACCCGGTAGAGCTTGATTTCCAACCCATGCTGCTTCCTGAAGCAGAGGTTCAAATCGGCGACGCTATCGAGATGGCCGGTTATGGAATGGGAGATTCCTCGTCTGTCTACGGGGACCGCCAGTTTGGCGAAAACAAAGTGACACGGCTCCTGATGTTGGAGACAGGGCACTCGGTGTTCAGAGCAGAGGCGCAGCGCCTGTCCGATGGCACAGTGGCGGCACATACAGGCATTGGGGACAGCGGGGGCGCCTGCGTCAAGAAAGCCAGCCCTACCGTGCTCGTCGGCATTGTCTCCATTGGCGCGCGAACGCAGGACGGCGGGAAGATGTCCGTCTTCACGAGCGTCTACTCCCACCGGAAGTGGCTGGAGCAGGCGCTCAAGAGAGCCAACAAGATCTAGGCTGGTGCTTGATTCGCGCAAGCGGGAACTGCTCGGAGGCTGTCATGGCAGATATCAACGAGGTCGGGGATCTCATCGAACAGCCATCGAATTGAACCTGGGCCTGGCGGCACCGGTGGGCGAGTTTGGGTTGACCTTTACGCGCCAACTGCTCCCCCTGCTCCAGTTCGAGGCGGGCATGGGGTTCGGGTTCTCGGGCCTCCAGGTCGAGAGCATGGCGTTCGCGAGCTTTGGCGAGCGCCATCAGTTCCGAGCTGGGTTATCGCTACTGGTCCCCCAGCCACGTCGCCTTCTCCGCCGGCCTTGGAGTCACCACCCTCTTCAATGGCCAGAATTTGGATATCTGTATAGATACCTGCAGCTCTTCCGACATCTGGGCCGTGCCTTACCTTCGGCTGGCCTTGGGGTTCTGGTAGGCGGCGCGGCCCAGGCTGTGCTCCCGGACTCAGAGCTGTGGCGGCGGGGCGTGCCCGACGGGCGCCGTCATCTCCACTGTGCCCTCCTCCGACTCATCGTCCTCCTCCTGGCCCTCGGGCTTCGCCGGGGTTGGAGGGGTGACTGCGGGCTGGACGGCGGGTGTCATCGCCTTCTCCGCCACGGCGGGCTCCACCACCGCCGGAGCCGACTTCTCCGCCACGGCCTGCGGCGGCGGTGCCGGGAGCCGCTCCAGCGCCAGGCGCATCGCCTCGCGCCCGAGCCAGGTGCCCCGAATGCGCCACAGCGGCTCATTGACGACGATCGCCGCCACGGCCACGCGCGGGTGATCCTTGGGCGCGAAGCCCACGAACCACGAGTAATCATGGAACGGGCTCTTGTCCGCCAGCGTGCCCGTCTTCCCCACCGCGCCCGGCACCCGGAAGGCCCGCTCGCGGAAGATGCGCCGCGCGGTGCCGTTCTTCACCGTCTGCTCCATCATGTCCGCGAGCGCACGCTGCACCTCGGGAGGCAGCACCTGCTCGCCAGAAGGAGGA